>JBIKQE010000201.1:0-4451 GCA_044349815.1 Chitinophagaceae bacterium
TAAAATCTGAATAAGCGATGGCGTCTAATTCACTAAACGGCGCCATATTAAAACAAATACAATTCAATCCTGCAACCACTATCAAACCTTTTGATTGTGGGGATGAGGATTTGAATGAATTTTTGTTACCACTACTTAATCCCCTCCACAAACCGAAACAACTGAAACTGTCCTTGGTTAAAGGCGTGTTGAATTTGAACGGCTAAATCGGATTTGCGAATATCGTGCATGCGCTTTTCCTGAATCAATTGGTAGGCCTTTTCAGTGTACATCGCCACGCGCCGTTCCGGATGCCCATCGGTATGTGCTTTGTGTTGGTCGATGGCTTCGATAACTTGTTCAATACCAATATGCTGCACGGCAACACATTTCACCACCGGAATACTCCAACTGCCGGCTTTGCTGTGACTCAAGGCTTTGAGATTTTTTACAAACTCATCGGCCTGCTCACGGTCGCCTTTGTTCACCACAAATATGTCGGCAATTTCCATGATGCCGGCCTTTAAGGTTTGTACTTCATCGCCGGCTTCGGGCACCATCACCACCAAGGTCGTATCGGCCAAGCCTGCAATCTCCACTTCGCTTTGTCCAACCCCCACCGTTTCCACCAAAATATAATCGAAGTTCGATTCGCGCAATAAATCGGTAATCTCAATAATCTTGGCGTTGAGTCCACCCAATGCCCCCCTGCTTGCCAAGGAACGGATATACACCTTCGGGTTTAAATAAAACTCACTCATCCGAATGCGATCGCCCAACAAGGCCCCGAAATTAAACGGCGACGACGGATCGACCGACAAAACGGCAATGCGTTTGTCTGCTTCACACCAATACCGTAACAATGCATTAATCAAGGTGCTTTTGCCGGCGCCGGGCGGACCGGTAATGCCCACTACCCGCGTGTTTGGGTTGCCTCGCAATTGCAACAACAATTCAGCCGAACCCGGCAACTCGTTTTCAACCACGGTGATGCCACGGGCAATGGCTGCCACATCGCCTTGGCGAATTTTTTCAAGAAAAGATGGGTCGAGTGGATTCAACACAATAAAGGGGGCGTCTTGCAGTTTTAAGATTAAGAACAAATGTAAACGCAAATTCGATTTACTTTGTGTCAACTTATTCACGCCTTGCAAAGTATAAAAACATATTGGCAAAAAACAGAATCCTGGTGGTTTCCGTTATCGATGTTAGCCTTATGGATGATTGTCCTCGGACTCTTTCTTTCCGCACGTGCCCTTATAAGCATGGGAATGATTGGGTTTACCACCTGCGTATTGGTAATGCCCCAACTGAAGGAACGCGCCCGCGCCCTGCTACACCATCAACCGGCCTTATGGCTCATAGCCACCACGGCCCTCCCCTTGTTGAGTTTTTTTTGGAGCAGTAATTCCTCGTATTGGTTCGAACGGGCGCAAATTATGATACCCTGTTTCATACTGCCTCTTATGTTTGCCGCCTTTCGTCCGCCCCATTACCGATGGGTCAGCCTTTGGAAGCTAACTTGGATAATTGCATCGCTTGGCGGCATGGCCTACAGTGTGGTACAATACCTTCAACACAAAGAGGCCATCGATGCAGCCTATGGTTTTGCGAAGCACATGCCTACCCCGTTTAAAAACGACCATATTCGATTTAGTTTAGCGGTTTGTATTACCATCTTATTCTGTATCGAACAAGCCATTCAATACAAACAACGTATTTGGTATGTTGTTGCCGGGTTGGCGGTGGTATACCTGCATTGGTTGTCGGCCAAAAGCGGCTTATTGGCTTTTTATGGTTTATCGGGTATTGCCTTATTGCACATGTTATTTCAATCGCAGTTCCGTAAGTGGGCCTTGGTTGGACTCCTTGCCTTGGTGGCCTTGCCTGTAGTGATGTACCAAGTATCTACCCCGTTTAAAAATAAAATAGGGTATGTTCGTTACAGCATCGAGCAAATGCAAAACCCCGAGGCACAGGCCCAAGTGAGCGATGAAGGTCGTTTAATTTCGTATCGGTTTGCATGGCAACACATCGTGGCATATCCCCTCATTGGGGTGGGCCTTGGCGATGTATACGACCGGATGCAAACCGATTATACCAATCACTTTGGTACATCCGACGGATTATCGTTATTACCCCATAATCAGTTTTTAATGAGTGCCATGGCTGCGGGTATTTTCACATTCCCCATTTGGTTGTGGGCCTTGTTTTTATTGTGGCGCGAACCGGGTGCAGGGCAAACCCTACGGCGTTATTTCTGGGCCTTGGTTGTTTACGCCATGATGATAGAGCCCTTGTTTGAAACGCAATATGGCGTGGGTGTTTTCGTGGTAGTTGGCATGCTGTTGCGGCCAGCTTATGCGTCGCTCGATGAATCGGTGGACTTGGCTTGATGAGCTATACGTGCATCGAGCAAGCGTTTTTGCTTTATCGGGTCTACTACATTTTTATAATCGAAAGGGCAATGCAAACAGCCATTGCCACAGCAATAGCCTCGTTTCAGTAAGTACTCGGCCGTAAGTACAAAGAGGCCACTTTCGTTTATGTAAAACTCCTCATCGTCGTTAAAGAGCGGCTTCTTCATCGGATTTTTTCTTTTTGGGAGGAACAACAATGGGCGCTTCGGGCAATCGGAACGACACATAATGAATGGTGCGGCCATCGAGGAGGTGCATGCCTTCGTAATAGGTTTGAATATTCAGCGGAAACGCGGGTTGTCCTTTGGCATACACATTATCAATTTGTTGCACAATGGGACATTGATGGTGGGCAATCATTTCCAACGTAAAGGCATACAACTCATCGGAATCGGTTTTAAGATGCACCAAGCCACCCGGTTGCAGGAGTTGCTGGTACATAGCCAAGAACTTATGGTGGGTGAGGCGATTTTTAGCGCGGCTATCCCGAAGAAACGGATCGGGAAACGTAATCCAAATTTCGGATACCGATTGCGGGTGAAAATGCATGGCGATTTGCTCAATACGGGTGCGCATAAAGACCACGTTTTTCACCCCTTCTTGCAAGGCTTTTTTTGCCCCAACATACATGCGGTTACCTTTAATATCAACCCCAATAAAATTCTTTTCGGGGAAGGCCTTGGCCATGTTTACAGCGTACTCGCCTTTACCACAAGCGAGTTCCAATACCAATGGATGCGTATTATTGAAAATCGAAGGCCATCGATCGGCAATGCCTTCGGGCAGTTCAAATACATTACCAAAGGTTTTTATTTCAGCAAAGCGTTGTTGTTTTTTTCCGCGCATAGGGCGCAAAGATAAGGCATGTATCATCGTCTATTCATTATGTTGGCAGAAACTAAGTGGCTTGTTTAAATGTAATAGACAACACAAATTACAAGAACAAAAACAGGGCTTAACGCTCAAGGAGCATAATTATTATTTATAGTAACAAGGTATATGTATAGGCAAATGCTATTTGATATCAAGCAATTGATTTGTGCATCAAAGCTTATGAGTGTTGTTTTACAATAAATTAAAAACATATGTACAAAAAAATCGTATTCGGCTTTTTAGCCCTCGCCATGGCACTCAACATTACATCGTGCAACCGCGAAGAGACCCCCGTTGTAAACACAGCCAAGTTAATGGTTGTACACACATCACCCAATGCACCGGGTGTTGACTTATTGGTAGACAATATTAAAGTGAACAGCAGTGCCTTAACTTTCCCGAACAATACAGGTTATTTGACCGTTTTGGAAGGAACACGCAATTTGAAAGTAAACGTAACCGGAACTACTGCCACCGTAATTAATGCGGATGTGCCTTTTACTAAAAACACATCGCAAACCTTATTTGCTATCGATTCAGTGAGCAAAATCAGCACCTTATTATTGAACGATAATTTAGCAACTCCTGCAGCCGGAAAAGCACACGTACGTTTTGTGCATTTAAGTCCGGATGCTCCAGCCGTTGATATTGCTTTAGCCAATGCCGGTGCCGTTGTATTCCCGAATGTAGCCTTCAAAGGTTCAACAGCCTTCACACCGCTCGATGCCGGTACTTATAACTTAGAAGTTCGTGTAGCAAACACACCAACTGTTGCTTTGCCTTTACCGGGTATTGTACTCGAAGCTGGTAAAATTTACACCGTATTCGCCAAAGGATTTTTGGGTGGAACGGGAGCACAAGCGCTTGGTGCACAGATTATTGTAAATAACTAAACAAAAACCAACAAACGAAAACTGCCCATTCATTGGGCAGTTTTTTTTTGTGGTAATGTGTGGGTAGAACCAAATTGGTGGTGCAGAAACCCGCGTGAGGGATGGAGGCGGCAGCTAGGCCGAGGGAGTGATGCAGTAAGGACAAACAGGAAACAACTCCCCCCGAGGCCTACTATAGCCGAGAGCCCGACCCGAGGACAGGATACAGTTTCAGCAAACAGGAAATAGACGATCCGAGGGGCACGCCATGACAGGGAACAGAAACAGGGAACAGAAACAGGAAAAG
>JBIKQE010000028.1:0-15828 GCA_044349815.1 Chitinophagaceae bacterium
TGTTTTGAGCTTCGATGGGTACTTTAAGATGCCAATAAACTTGATACATCGTTACTTCATTATTTTCTTGGGCGAGTCGATTGATTTTTCTTAAATGAAATGCGGTGTTAAAGTCATCTTTTTTATGTGTGTGTTCAAAATGATAGAGTCCCAAGGGAATGAAAAAACAGGCAAGTAATAAAAATAAAACGAGGTGTTTTTTCTTTACATCGTGCATTGAATATATTGAATGTAAATGATGAAGTGTAATAACGCTCATTAAAGCGGAAATGGGTAAAAAAATACGAGAGAAAATAGGTAGTTGATTGAGTGCGTACATCATAAATAATGGGGCTACAATCAGCATAAGCAGCGGGTAATGCCTTCTTTTAATAGCAAAGAATATAAAAGCAATGGGTATAAGAAAGGCCAATGGATAAGGTAAAAATGCAGATAATACTATGGTATTACAATGCTTTAACACATCTAAAATGGTAACGTGACCTTTAGATAGTACAAATTGATTACTGAACAAGGCGGCTACTCCTTCGTGAAGCATAATGGGGGTATAGGCTAAGAAGGTTAATAGCGCAAATAATAAGGTAATGAGTATCGTATTGAATATGTTTTTAAAAAAAAGAGCATAATCGTTGGCGAGCCAATAAGTACCGAGTGCAAAGGCAGTAAATAAATAAGTTGGGATGGTAAATAGTCCGATGAAACACAATAACATAAATCCGAAATAGCGAACCTGGAATGCTTGCGTGTCTTGGCGAATTAAAATAAAGCTGATAATGGCCAAAAATGAATGAATGGCGTATCCGCGTGCTTGAAAAGAGAATTGGAAATAGTTACTTATGGCAATAAATAGAGTTAATAGCAGGCATCCATATAAGGTTGATCGTTTCAGGAAATGGTGTTGAATTAATTGGACGCTCAATATGGAAGCGATTAGAGCGGGGAGTCTAACAATTTCCGGACCGTGAACCCAATGAAATAATTTCCAACTTATCCAAGTGAGTAGAGAATGAAAAACGTGATTATTGGGTTGTGGGTAAGTGGCTAAAATGGTCGTTAAGGATTTGGAGGTAAAATGGTTGAAGGTGTGAGCTTCATCGTAGGAAAGGGGGAAGCTGATGGCGTATGAAAATAATATGACGCTGTAAATGACAATTATGGGATTCCAGTACATTGCATTTCGAATGAGTTGAAATGCATATTGGATTGCATCCAAGCAAGTTCTTCGAAGAACTATCAAAAGGATAATGGCCGTTAGTAAAAGAATTACAAGAAAAGGTGTTTGTAGAAACCACATAGGTCGAATATTATCTTGTAATATTAAAAAAAAACTCGCCGTCTGGCGAGTTTTTTAGTAGCACGTACGGGAGTCGAACCCGTCATTCCTCCGTGAAAGGGAGGCGTCTTAACCGATTGACCAACGCGCCTTGTTTCCGTTTGGGAGGGCAAATGTAGGCGGCTTTTTTGAATTGACAAAATAATGTGCTTAAAAAAAATGGTATAAGGTTTGTAATACGGTCTGAGGGTTGTACTTTTGCGGCACTTTAAACAAAAAAAATAAAACACAATGAGTACAATTAAAGTTGCGATCAATGGGTTTGGACGAATTGGCCGCTTGGTTTATCGTCAAATTTATAACATGCAAGGCATCGATGTGGTGGCGATTAACGATTTGACGAGCCCGGCTACATTAGCGCACTTATTAAAATACGATTCAGCACAAGGTCGTTTCCCTCAAACTGTTACCAGTACCGATAATTCGATTGTGGTGAATGGGGATACGGTACACGTGTACGCACAAAAAGACCCTGCTCAAATTCCTTGGGGTGCCCATCAAGTAGATGTGGTGTTGGAATGTACGGGGTTCTTTACCGATAAAGATAAAGCCATGGCGCACATTACCGCCGGCGCAAAGCGTGTAGTTATTTCAGCTCCGGCCACCGGCGATTTGAAAACAATTGTTTTTAATGTAAACCACGATATTTTAGATGGTACTGAAACCGTTATTTCGTGTGCTTCATGTACTACAAACTGTTTGGCGCCTATGGCTAAAGCCTTGAACGATCATTATGGCATTGTAACGGGTATTATGACTACTATTCACGCGTATACCAACGACCAAAACACCTTAGATGCCCCGCATCCTAAGAATGATTTGCGCCGTGGCCGTGCCGCTGCCGCAAATATTGTTCCTAACAGTACAGGTGCTGCCAAGGCTATTGGTTTAGTATTGCCTGAATTAAAAGGTAAATTAGATGGCAGTGCACAACGTGTTCCTACCATTACCGGTTCATTGACTGAATTGACTTGTATTTTAACCAAGAAAACCAGCACTGAAGAAATCAACGCCATTATGAAAGCGGCCGCTAATGAAAGTTATGGTTATACGGAAGATGAAATTGTAAGTACCGATGTTATTGGAACAACCTTTGGTTCTTTATTCGATGCTACGCAAACCAAAGTGATGACGGTTGGTGATACGCAATTGGTTAAAACCGTTAGTTGGTACGATAACGAAAATAGTTATGTAAGTCAATTGGTGCGCACCTTGCATTATTTTGCTTCGAAAATGGCGTAAGTCACTCAGTTTTTTTATATTAAAATCCCTTTCATTACGAAGGGGATTTTTTTTAGCTTATTTTTGCACCACATGAAAAAAATAGGATGGGTTTTGGTTTGCTTGTTTGTAGTAGTAACAAGTGTTTGTGCGCAAGAAAAATCGCCTGAAGCGAAGGCGAAACTGAAAACCGAAGCAATGTCGCGAGGTTTATCGCTAACGCCACAGCAAGTGAATGCACTATCTGCCTTGCATTTAAAATCGTACACGTCGTTGGCTGCCGCCGAAAAACAATGTGGCGACGACAAAGATTGCTATAAGAAAAAGAAAAAAGCGTTGAAATCGGATCGTGAAGCAGGTTACAAGAAAATTCTTACGGCGGCTCAATTGAAACAATGGGATACGATCAAAGACCAAGAAGACAAAAGTAAAAACCTTGCAACACCCGCCCCTACAGTGAAAAAACCGCTTAAAAAATAAAATTGTAAATTATGATATCGTGTGCTCAATTTTCATTTACCGGCTTAAAAGCCTTGATACGTGTCGATTTTAATGTGCCATTAAATGAGGCTCGTGCGATTACCGACGATACCCGTATTCGCGCGGCATTACCTACCATTCAAAAAGTATTGCAGGATGGCGGAAGTGTCATTTTAATGTCGCATTTAGGTCGTCCAAAGGAAGGTCCGAACGATAAATATTCGTTACGCCATTTGGTAGATCATATTGCCGGCTTGTTAAAGGTGCCCGTTCAATTTGCATCCGATTGTATTGGTGAGGAGGCTAAGAAAATGGCAGCGGCATTACAACCCGGACAGGTATTGTTGTTAGAGAATCTGCGTTTTTATAAAGAGGAAGAAAAAGGCGATTTGGCTTTTGCAAAAACGTTGGCATCGTTGGGCGATGTATATGTAAACGATGCCTTTGGAACAGCGCATCGTGCCCATGCATCCACGGCGGTTATTGCCGATTCTTTTTCGGCCAATAAAAAGATGTTTGGCTTTTTAATGGAAGCCGAAGTATTGAATGCGGAGAAAGTGATGCACCAAGCCGAGAAGCCGTTTACGGCTATTTTAGGTGGTGCCAAAGTGAGCGACAAGATATTGATTATAGAAATGTTACTCGATCGGGCCCAACATATTATTATTGGTGGTGGTATGGCCTATACCTTTTTGAAAGCGGCTGGGTATGAAATTGGCTCTTCGTTATGCGAAAACGACCGCTTGGATTTAGCAAACGAATTGGTTGAAAAGGCGAAGGCAAAAGGAGTGCAATTGCATATTCCGATTGATAGTGTAGTAGCCGATAAATTTGCGGCGGATGCCAATACCCAAGTTTGTTCGAATCAGTTGATTCCGGCGGGTTGGATGGGTTTGGATATAGCCGAGCAATCTATCAAACAATTCAGCGACGTAATTGCTCAATCGAAAACTATTTTGTGGAATGGGCCAATGGGTGTTTTTGAAATGGAGAAGTTTCAAGGGGGCACAAAAGCAATTGCTTTAGCCATTGCAGCAGCTACAAAAGCAGGCGCTTTCTCCCTGATTGGCGGTGGCGATTCGGTTGCGGCCATCAATCAATTTGGGTTAGCCAACGAAGTTTCGTATGTAAGTACGGGGGGGGGCGCCATGTTGGAGTTCTTCGAAGGCAAACAATTGCCCGGTATTGCAGCCATTCGCGGTAATTAAATTAATCCATGTACCTTTAATCCGGCCGTCTTTTAGGCGGCCGTTTTTTTAATTCTATACCTATGAAGTTTTCAATTGGTGATCCGGTGTATGTAAAAAGTAATCAGGAAGAAGGCCGTTTGGTAGCCTTTGTGTCGGGCGAAATGGCTGAAGTTGAGGTGAATGGAAAGCGCTATGTGGTTTATTTGAGCGATTTAGATCATCCCTATTTGAATTGGTTTCTGAACAAGAAAAAAGATAAAAAAGTGTTGCATGCCGATCAGTTATTACCTGAAAGCAAGGGGCGCCGGTCTAGTGGTTTATCGATGGGTGTTTACATTGCATTTTTTCCAGAATACCGTTTTGATGGGATGGAGGATGTGGTGGAGAGGATTCGCGTTTTTTTGTATAACGAAACGTGGCAAGATTTGCAAATGGACTATACGTGTGTGGTGCGAGGGGAATCCTTGTTTTCCTTAGCGCCCCGATTGATTCCAGAATCGGAAGTGTATGTACACGATTTAGATTTTGAATCGGCATCCCAAAATCCATCATTTACAATACAGTGTGCCGATTTAGAGGAGCCTGCCAAGCAAGAAACATTCACCTTTATGTTGAAAGGGAAGAAGCTGCATGAAGCTTTGCATCAATTGCGATTCAAAAATGAAGCCTTTTTTAGTCATTGCTTGGCTGTTGATGTTAAGGTTCCGCCTCCGGTGCATGTAGTGAAGGCGAGTGTTGTAGTTCCTTTGCCAGCCTCCCTAAAGTCGGATTCGCATTTTGATTTCCAAAAAGCGCAAAAGTTGGCAAAAAACGTACTCGACTTGCACGCGCCGGCCTTGGGATTGGACGAAAGGCGGCTTGCTTCGGCCGAAATATTGCATTTTCAGCTTCGAGAAGCCCGAAAAGCCATCGATTTGGCCATGGCAACGCACCAGCACGAGCTGATACTTATACACGGAGTGGGGAAAGGCACCCTAAAAAATGAATTACATCGGTTGTTAGACCAAACTAAAGGGGTGGTTTCATACGTCAATGAATTCGACAGCAGGTACGGTTACGGGGCAACCCGAGTTATTTTCCGCTATTAGTTGTCAATTTCGTAAGAATGCACTATTTTTAAAGCCATATTTTTCTATTTATGAAAAAAATTCTGTCTTTTTTGACAATTCTCGCTTGCATGCTTGTTTTTTCGCAAGAAGCTAAAGCGACCCATGCGGCCGGTGGTGAGTTAATTTATGAGCTCGTTCCGGGCACCACCAATACGTATAAATTCACATTTAAGTTTTACCGCGATTGCAGTGGTTCGCAAGAACCTGCTTCATTTTCGTTGTGTTACAACAACAGTTGTGGGTTAGGGAATCAAACTGTTACTATGCCTAAAGTAGTTGGTTTGTTACCAAACGGCCAACTTAATGGTTCGCCGGTTAGTTCTGGTTGCCCCGGATTTCCAACCAATTGTGTGGGCGGAACAACGCCGGGATATCGTGAGTGGTGGTATACCGCGAATGTTACCTTACCTACACAGTGTAACTTTTATAAGTTTTGGGTCGTGTTGTGTTGTCGGAATAATGGTATTTTGAATTTACTTAACTCTGGTTCGCAGAACATATTCATTGACGCCAATTTTAATAATGTTGTTTCTCAAAATAACAGCTCACCCTATTTTTCGAATCCTCCTATTGCCTATTTCTGTATCAATCAGCAAGCCAATATTAACTACGCGGCCATTGACCCGGATGGTGATTCGGTAGCGTATGAAATGATACCTCCACGTCATGGAACTGGATGTGCCACCTTAACAGAAAATCCAATTTTTGCAGCGGGTTATTCTATCACGAATCCTTTCCCTTCTCAAGTACCATCGTCTTTTACATTGAACCCCGCTACAGGAGCTATTTCTTTTGTGCCAACAGCCATTGGAAAGTGGGTGTTTACGGTAAAAGTAAAAGAATACCGAAATGGAGTTTACATGGGGTATATTATTCGTGATATTCAGATATATGTCGACAACTGTAATATCCCTTCACCAACATTAACCTTGAATAATCAATCCATAGTAAATGGGACGCTCATTAATGGTACCATACAAGGTTGTGCCGGCGATACGCTTGATTTCTGTTTTAAATTGCTATCAACCTATCCGCTTTCTATATTAGTGCCCTCCGATAATCATAATGTATCCATACCGGGTTCGACGGTTGTTTACACTAATACCTTGACCGATTCGGTAAATGGCTGTGTGAGTTATCCTACAACCATTGCTGACACCGGATTACATGTATTGACCATATCGGTGAAAGATTCAAGTTGTCAACCGCCCGGATTCATCATTACAAATACGTTCTCCATTCCTATCTATATTAACCCCGTTACAAAGGCAGCGGGCGACACATCTATTTGTTTAGGTGGTTCCGCTCCGTTAAGTGTATCAGGCGGAGGACAATTCCATTGGGTTACATTGCCTGGTGGTAGCGATTCAACGAGTTTGTCGTGTACATATTGTCCTAATCCGATAGCCAGTCCTACGGTAACTACAACCTATGTGGTTTCAAGCTCCCAAACGTCGTTTTGTAATCAGAACTCCGATACGGTCACGGTCGTCGTTGCCACAGGGCCTCAGCTGAATATAACACCGGCATCTACTACTTGTGTAAATGCCACCTTGCAATTACAAGTAACGCCAACCCCCGCCAATCAAGCGTACAATTACACGTGGGTACCCGGTGGGAATTTATCGAACCCGAATATTGCTAATCCTGTTGTTTCTGGTTTAACTTCCAATACAACCTATACGGTAACGGTGGTTCCACAAGGTATTTTGGCTTGTGCATCGGTAGCAACCGTTAATGTAAATGTTTTATTAGGTTTTGATATTGGCAACAACGATACAGCGATATGTATTGGTAATCAGGTTCAAATCAACCCGATAGGTGGTTCGCCGCAGTATACCTATACATGGACTCCTCCTACGTTTGTAAGTAATCCGAGTATTATCAACCCGATTATTACACCGGCACCTCAAGGTGTTTATCCTTATACCATTACAGCTTCTTACCCTGGGTGCCCCGATAGTAGTGTGAGTTTAACCATCACAGTAGATCCTAATCCGATTGTGGATGCAGGACCTGATGGTGAAATTTGTGCCGGTAAAACATTCCAGTTACAAGGTACTGTATTGCCTGCGGGAACAAATTATACCTATCAATGGAATCCGGTGTCTGATTTGAATAATGCCACCATTCTGGATCCTGTCTTTGATGGGGTAGTAGGTACACAGTTTACCTTAACAGCTACATCACCCAATGGTTGTGTAGGAACGGATATTGCTACCGTTACTATCAATTCAAGTTCGTTTTTGACCATTGAAAAAGATACAGAAATTTGTCCAACCGATACAGTGACCTTGATTGCTATGGGAGGAAACTCTTGGTTGTGGTCGCCAGGGATGTATGTATCCGATAGCACAGCCGCTGTTGTAAAAGCTTGGCCAATTACGTCTACTACATTCTGGGTTTATGCAACCGATTTAAAAGGTTGTAAGGATACACAGAAAGTGAACATTACGGTTAATCCGGGTGCTGTATTGGATGCAGGAGACGACCATATTATTTATCCTGGAGAATCGGCACAATTATATGCTCAAGGTAATTGCAGTTTCTTTACATGGTTCCCTCCTAATGGATTAACCGATACAAAAATTAAGAATCCAATTGCCTCGCCTTCGGTTACTACCCGTTATTTTGTAACGGCTCAAACTGAATCGGGTTGTGCCGCAACCGATTCGGTGGATGTAATTGTAAGTCCTGAGTCGATTATCGATTTGCCGAATGCGTTTAGTCCTGGTACGGGTTCTAGCATCAACGACCAATTAACGATTATTGTTCGTGGGGTAGTTAAATTAAACACCTTCCGTATTTTCAATCGTTGGGGTGAGGAAGTGTTCTCGAGCACCGATATCAACAAAGGTTGGGATGGTCGTTACAAAGGTGTACCGCAACCGATGGGTGTTTATGTTTATGTGTTAGACGCCGTAAGCAGTACCGGAAAACGTTTCTACAAACAAGGGAATGTTACTTTGTTACGATAATTTATTTTAATTTCAATAAAGGCAGCCTCTAAACAGAGGCTGCTTTTTTATGCACAAGTCCAATAGGTTCTTTGCTAATTCAAAAATCAAGTTTACCTTTGAGCACGAATAAAAATCACGTCATGTCTGAGAATCTAGTTCCCACATCAAAGCAAAAAAGTACATTCATGTTGCATGTAGTTGTTTTCATTATTGCTAATGCGGCTTTATGGGCTTATTGGTGGTTTGTACAAGGTGCTAATCATCAATGGGTATACCCTTGGGGTAGTTGGATTACGGCTGCATGGGCCTTATCGTTAATTGGCCATTGGGCAGCAGTTTACACCGCATCGTCTGATGCTGGTCACGATGAGTATCTTCGTCAAAAAAATAATTAATTTAAATAATAATGAAATAAACTTCCCAAAATCGAGTTCGGTTTTGGGATTTTTTTTAACTTTAAACCATGAAAAAATTCACCACCATTCTTTCTACTATTACGTTGGTAGTTAGTTTGTTTATTCTTGTAATGGTATCGGCTTGTAACAAAGGCGATATTAAGTACAACGACACCACCCTAGTTCGTCCATGCGATAATGTAATTTGCTTGAATGGCGGAAATTGTGTTGACGGTTCATGTTATTGTCCCTTAGGTTACGAAGGTGTAAAATGCGAAACACGGTTTAGCGAAAAATTTGTTGGCAATTATAAAGTAGCCGATGAGTGTTATACGGGAGGCAATGTTTATTACAATGCCACTATTCAAGCCAATAGCAATCAAGCCACCGGTTTAACCTTATCGAATGTAGGTGTATTTTGTCCGTCGGGTACTTTACAAGCTGTTGTGAAGCCAGAAAAAACTGCTTTTGAAATTCCAATGCAAAAAGGGTGTGGCGATTTGTATATCAGTGGATATGGAAATATCAATCCGAACTTGCAGTTTATTAATGTATACATCACTGCACGCGATTCGGTTAATCATACAAGCTCGCAATGCAGTTTATTGATGACTCGCCAATAAGTAATTATTTATAGAAAAACGGTCGGTTTAAATAACCGACCGTTTTTTTATTGTTTTTTGGCCCTGTAAACGGCTTTACCATTGATATAGGTGGCTACAATAGGTGCATTATAGATTTCGGGTAGTGTTGCGGTAATTAAGTTGCTATTCAATATTACAAAATCGGCTACTTTTCCTTTTTCTAAACTGCCTTTGTATTTTTCTTCGTGTGCAGCTTTGGCTGCCCAAAGAGTCATTCCGAGTAGCGCTTGTTGGCGAGTTAATGCTTCTTCTTTTTGAAACCCTTGTTCGGGCCATTGGTCTTTATTTTGACGGAATACCGCCGCGCAAAATGTAGCCAAGGGATTGATATCTTCTACCGGAAAATCGGTTCCTAAGGGAATATATTTATTTTGTTGTAAAAGCGTTTGATAAGCATAGGCGCTTGGCATTCGCTTTTCCCCCAATCGTTGTTCTGCCCAATACATATCGCTCGTTGCGTGTGTAGGTTGCACGGAGGGTATAATGCTGTATTCGCCAAAATAATGCCTGTCGGCAGGGTCTACAATTTGGGCGTGTTCTATGCGCCAACGTTTATCGTTTTTGCCTTTTAAAACCTGTGCGTACACTTCTAATACGGTTCTGTTGGCTTGGTCGCCAATAGCATGTGTGCATAATTGATAGTTGGTCTTTTCCACGGCATTAGCCCATGCTTGAAGGCTATCACGATTTAATAATGTTAACCCACGATGGCCATGACGATCGTGGTAATCGTTTATTAAGGCCGCACCTCTTGAGCCCAAGGCCCCATCGGCATATAATTTAAACCCAATAACATGCAAGTAAGGGGTTGATGGTATTGTTTGGTTGATATATGTTGTTTTTGTTTCTGCATCGGATGCTAACATAATGCTGTTACGAATTTGCAGTTCATTATTTAAGTATGCTTTTTCGATGATTTGATATACCGATTTCGTAACGCCACAATCGGTTACAGACGTTAATCCTAAGGCAACACAATCGTTTTGGGCCTGTTTTAAATCGGAAAAAATTTCATTCTCTGATCTGGTTGGAATGGCGGCTTTTACTAAATCCATGGCACGGTCAATAAGCAACCCAGTGAGTTCGCCATTTTGTTTTAGAAACTCACCGCCTGCGATGCTCGTATTATTGGTTATGCCGGCTAGGTCGAGTGCTTTCTGATTACACAAGGCGGCATGTCCGTCGATTCGAACAAGGTATACTGGTTTGTTGGGAAATAAGCTATCTAGGTCTTTTTTATTTGGGAATTCTTTAATTTCCCAATCATTTTGATCCCAACCTCGACCTTCAATCCATGCACGTTGATTGGTTTTGTTGTAGTCTACTATACGGGTAATAATTGCAGACCACGATTTGGTTCCAAAAAGGGCAAGTTTGTATTTGTCCATAGCATATCCACTAAAGTGGCAGTGCGCATCGTTAAAGCCAGGGTAAACATATTGCCCATTTAATTGAAGGGTTTCTTTTGCTTGGTATTGTTTTAAGAGTTCATTATTGCCAACGGCCACTATGAGACCTTTATCAATAATTAGGGTGTTAGCGGTATCGAAGGTTTCATTGGCAACAAAAACATGGGCATCTGTAATAATAAGATCGACGTGTTGTTTTTGGTTGCAGGCTAAAAAAATACAAGCAATAAGCGATGTGATATACAGACGATGGTGTGGCATGTTAATTCAATAATTTAACAAAAATAGGTTGCACGGGTTAATTTGCAATTTCGTTTATAAAATATGTAATTTAGTAGGCTAGATGGTACGTTTATTTAAACTGGTTTTTTTACTTTTTGTTGTTTGGTCTAATAGGGCGAATGCACAACGGAAAACGGTTGACGCTCCTATTCCGCAGGAGGAATTCAACAGGATAGAGCGGGTGAGGAAATTATTCAATCAGTATCATATTTATGAGGGCGAAAAGATCTTGAAGGGGTATATTAAAGATCATCCGAATAATCCTTATTATCGTGAGGCATTGGTGCAGTTGCAACAACAAGTATTGAACCGAATTAAAAAAGCCAATCAAGTGTTAGACGACATGGAGCCTAATCAGTCGGATTCCTGGGATGAATCGGGAAGTGTGGAGGAACGTATAGCACAATGGAATGGCTTGGATAGGGATACTAGCAAACAAACCAAAGGAAGTAAAGGGAAAGACAAGTCAAATTCGGGCACTTCTTCGAATAAAGGCGGATTGTCGGATGAATGGGTGGAGGGTAGTGAGGATGACGAATTGGAGGGGGAAAATTTATTTGCTGGGCCAAAAGAAAAAGCACGATTACGAAAACGTCAATTAAAGCTATTGACCGATTTGTCGCAATTGCCCTTTGGTGCCTACAAATTAGATTTGATACAAAATGCCCGTTTGGCCACATTGCAAGTGCGTGGTGCTGATACTTGTTCACATTTATTGCGATACTATTTGGTTGATACCGCCAATATTGAGCCCGCAATGAGCGACGATGATGCCGATAAATTAGAAACGGCTTTGCAAGAAATCTATTCTAATTTGCCCGGTGATGCTATTCTAAAAATCGAAGAGCTACTTAGTCGTTATCCAACATCTTATTCGTTATACATGCATCGAGGAAAAACAGAATATTTGTTAGGGAAGGATACAAGCGCATTGAAAACCTATATTATGGCGGGTGCTTTGCAGCCATCTAGGCCAGAGCCTTATTACGAACGAGCACGTATTTATTATGAAAGTGGTCGGTATGTAGATGCAGGTGCAGAAATGATATTAGCCCTTAATCGATATCCAGAAGAAGAATATAAACATTGGTTGCGCCGGATTGCTGATCGGTCGGGGAAAGCTATGATGGATCCGTGGATGCAGCGTGAGGTTTATCCGGTAATGCCGGCCGATGTATGGCAGGATAGGGTAGCTAAACCCGAATCGGCTTGGTTTTATTATCAAGCGGCCAAGCAAGAGGTAGTGAAATTTGCCGATACGAATGGTGTTTTATTGCCTAACGATAGTACGAAGGAACGGTATTTAGAAACCTATTGTTGGAAACGGATGCTTGATTCGGCTGATGTAAATACATTTGCCTTCGCTCGTTTGATGCAAGAATTGGGATATTTGGATTGTTTCGCCTTGGTTACGCAATTCCATCAAGATTTGTACCCCCAATATGTAGCCTTTATGACCGATAACGAGGAAAAGGTTAAAAAGTATTATCACTTACTGCTAAATTGGGAGGATAAGCGATTTGAAAAATATAGGAAACGATTAGCGGTGTTGGAGGGAAAAAAGAAATTAAGAAAGCGAAAACGGAAATAAACTTAATTTATTTCTGCTTGTTTTAAGAATAAGGTCATGGCATTCCGTTTTTCTTCATCGAACGAATAGCTGATATTATGATTGTAATAGGTGTTTAAATCGTATGCATTGTAGGTGCTGTCTGCAATTATTTCGTCTATTTTAGTTGTACCGAAACCGGTTACTTCATTAAATTCTTTTTTGAAAGAATCCGTCAATGGGATGTTGGCAATCCAAGTAGCAAAAACAAATGGAAGTTGGGTATGGGCATGCCAAGTGGCTGCTAAATCGTAACGATATGCAAATCGGTTATAGTATTCCAATGCACGGTCGCCAATAATTAAGCCAGCCGTTTTATCTTTAATGTTGTCGATATACTGTTCGTCGGCTTCGAGGAGCATAGGCCGCGTTTTCCAGAAATCGCGTAAGAGTATTTTGGTGAGGGCTACACTGGTTTTTGATTGATAATCGAGATAAACCGATTGAACTTCTTCAATAGGCACATTGCTAAACAAGCAAACAGAGGCAACTTCACCATTTGCACCAATACAATAATCGCTAATAACTTCAGCATCGTGTATTTGGTTTAATGCAGCAACCGGTAGTAGGGCAATATCGATTTCTTTTTTTTGAAGGGCCGTTGCTAATCGAGCCGGATAATCTAGCATTAGCTCGATTTTGTCGCTCATTAGGCCTTTTTGGAAGCCATATATCAGAGGTTTGGTATTTATATAGCTAACAGCACCTACTCGTATCTTTTTTTGCATAAAGTGGCACAAAGATACGGGCTTCGAAGTGTATTGTTTTACCTTTGTGCTATAATTTTTGTTTATGTTATCTTCTTTGTTAGCTGTTTCGCCAATTGACGGTCGTTATCAACCTCAATTGAGTAATTTGTCGAATTATTTTTCCGAATATGCGTTGATTCGATATCGCATTCATGTTGAAATTGAATACTTTATTGCGCTGTCTGAATATGGTTTTTTTATTTTGAATGAATCGCAAAAAAAGAAATTACGCTTGATGGTTAAAAATTTCTCTGTTGAACAAGCCAAAGAAGTTAAACAGATTGAAAAAACTACTAATCATGATGTAAAGGCGGTTGAGTATTTTATTAAAAATATTCTCGATACACTTAAGTTGCAAAAATATAAAGAGTGGGTTCATTTCGGATTAACCTCGCAAGATATCAATAATACATCTATTCCGTTGTTGTGGAAAGATGCTGTGAATGATGCCTATATGCCCTCTATACAGGAAGTGATTACATCGTTGAGCACCTTTGCGAAAGAATGGGCTAGAATACCCATGTTGGCACGTACTCATGGACAAGCAGCTTCGCCCACCCGTTTGGGAAAAGAACTTATGGTATATGTGGAGCGTTTGAATAATCAGATATCCTTATACCATCAAATTCCATATGCCGCTAAGTTTGGTGGGGCAACGGGGAATTTTAATGCACATCATGTGGCGTATCCGAAAACCGATTGGAAGAAATTTTCGAATTTATTTGTCAATAAACAATTAGGGTTGAAGCGAATGCAGACTACTACTCAAATTGAACATTACGATTCATTGGCGGCTCAATTTGATACACTTAAACGCATCAATACTATTTTAATCGATTTGTCGCGCGATTTGTGGACCTACATATCGATGGATTATTTTAAGCAAAAAGTACGTACGAATGAGGTGGGATCTTCTGCTATGCCACATAAAGTAAATCCGATTGATTTTGAAAATGCGGAAGGGAATTTAGGAATTGCCAATGCATTATTTGAACACTTGTCGGCTAAATTGCCCGTTTCGCGTTTGCAACGCGATTTGACCGATTCTACGGTGTTGCGGAATATTGGGGTTCCTATGGCTCATACTTTGTTGGCTCTCAAATCTTTTATGAAAGGAATGAATAAATTGATTGTGAATGAAGATCGTATTCATGCTGATTTAGAGAATAATTGGGCGGTTGTTGCCGAGGCCATTCAAACTATTTTGCGTCGCGAAAATTACCCCAATCCGTATGAGGCATTAAAACAATTAACCCGCGGTGCCAATGGCGTAAATCAGGCCAGTATGCATGCTTTTATCGATGGGCTTTCGGTATCTGAAAAAATCAAAAAAGAATTACGTCGTATAACACCGCATAATTATACCGGTATCTGATTTATTTTTTAATAAATCGAACAATGCGTCGGTTAGGACTATTCTGGTAAGTAATTAGCACAGAATATGTGCCACTAGGCCATGATTTAATGTTGATGATTTCAAGAGGCTGCGATACTTTTCCATAAGCCATTTCTTGTCCTAAAACATTACTTATTTGCCAACGCCAATTTGTGCCATAGTTATCTTGAATTAATAGAGCAATTTGATCGGATGCTGGATTGGGGTACAGTGTAATTGGGTTGTTAAATTCTAATTCAATTGAATTGCTGAGCCAAATACATTTTGCATCATCTATTAGTGACGCATAGTAAGTGCCTTCTCCTTTATGGCGTATTTCAATTCCATTATAAAGTGTTGTATCCATTGCTTGTTGATTGAACCACCACGTTGTTGGGAAATTACCGGGTTCGACCTTCAATGTTTGGTAATTCGTGGAAAGTATCGGATTGTATGGGATGAAGTTTGGCAGGGTGTCGATTCGTGTAAGCGGTAATTCGCAGCCGTTTGCATCCACTATTTTTACAAAATCGTATTTTCCCGGATCGCAAGTCCATCGATTGGTAGTATCGTTCAGATCGATTATCCGTGTTGCATTTTCGTAATTATACGTTATTCTCCAAGGTGCTTTTCCTTTCACCTTAAATGTATATTCATGAACTTTGTCGTTGCAAATTGGTTTTAAATCGCTTACGTCAAATGCAATGGGTTCGTCGTTGATTGTAAACGTGGTATCGATGAGTAAACTGCATTGAGCCGTATCGCGTATATAGGCTAATTGATATTGAGCCTTGTTCCATTGTACATTGTTTGTGCCTGCATTAAGAAGCAGTGTGTTAGGTGCCCCGTTGCGGGTATAATACAAGGTTGTGTTGTTAGCGCCCGATATATTGAAGCTGATATCGTTGATATTCAACAAGCAATTATATTGATTACTCCATGGATGCCATTGTAAGGGGATATAATTGGCGGTGTAGCTTTTATTGATGTTTAAAGCGCACTGCGCCGAATCGCGAACTTGATTGAAGTAGTACGAACCATTGGGCAATAAGTAGCTTTGTTGCCCCACGGT
>JBIKQE010000202.1:0-4391 GCA_044349815.1 Chitinophagaceae bacterium
CATGGTTTGCTCCGCATTTTGAAAAAATGTTGTACGACAATGCGTTGCTGTTGCCCTTGTATGCCCGCGCTTGGCACGAAACCGGCTTGCCTTTGTACAAGCAAATTGTAGAAGAAACACTGCGTTGGTTGGAAATAGAGATGTGTGTGCGAACGCCCGATGGGATTGGGTTTTATTCGGCACAAGATGCGGATAGTGAAGGAGAAGAAGGTCGCTTTTACACCTGGACGGCAGGGGAGTTGCGCCAGATATTGGGCACCGACTACGAAGCTTTTGCAACGTATTATGGTGTGCAGGAGGATGGCAATTGGGAACATCGCAATATTTTGTTTACCACACATGGCGCCGGTACCGTAACTGAAGAACAGTTGCAAGCATGGAAAGAACGCTTGCTGGCTGTACGGTACAAACGCGTGCCTCCTTTACTCGACGATAAAGTATTGTTGGGCTGGAACGCCCTTATGAACAAGGCCCTGCAAGAGGTTTACGTGTTTACGGGTATAGCACGTGCACGCGAATTAGCGGTAGAGAATACACGTTTTTTACAACATGCCTTTACGGCCGAGCAGGGGTATTGGCATACTTGGAAAAACGGTTTAGGGCGTATTCAGGCCTATGCCGACGATTTAGCGTATTGGGCGGAGGCCTTGATAGGCATGGGGCATTTGCAAGGCGATGCCACGTATTACGAACAGGCTCATACCCTGATGCAGTATTTGAAAGCCCATTATGTGAGCGAGGGCATGGTGTTGTACGATTTTACACACCACGAACATCGCGCTTTAGGCATTCCGCACCGCGATACTTACGATGGGGCGTTGCCATCTGCGAATGCAGTTATTGCCGGTGTTTTGCATCAGTTAGGATACATTCGGAATCAAATGGATTATCAGCATGAGGCCCATTGCATGCTTGAAGAAGTGGCCACACAAGCCAAACGGCATCCGAGTTCGTATGCTTATTGGATGCAGGTGGCCCGCAGTATCAAGCGGGTGGCGTGTGAGGTAAGTATAAGCGGCGAGGGGGCGATGGAGGCTTATATCGCCTTTCGTTTAGGGGCTAAAACCCAGGGTATTCGGTATGCCGTAAAACAAGAGAAAGGCAGCGCGTTGTCCTTCTCGGTATGCCGAAATGGGGTTTGTTATTTGCCCGAAACGGATATTTCAAGGGCATTGGGATTAACTTTTTAAGTTAAAATTTTGCTATGTGCGAAAAATGAACTTATTTGGCACTCTATAAATTGTAGAAGAGGAGAGCGAACACTGTTCAAATCGATTCACCTACGATTTGTGCTCATAAAAATAAATTTTTTAACTTTTTGTGCCAGAAATAAAATATCGTAACTATATTGTGCAGGTATTTGAATAATTATACCTTGTTGTATATTTGCTTTTTGGTACAAAACTTATTAAAAGGACTATGATGAAACAAACTTCGTTGAGATTATTTGCATTAGGTGTCATTGCAGCTTTAGCTAGTTGCGGTTCCGGAGGCCCTTCGGGTCAGGTAGTAGGTACTACCAATAAGATTAACGGAACGGCTGTTCCAACCCCAATTGGTATGACGTGGGTACCTTCCGGTGTAATGCACATGGGTGCTAGCGATCAAGATTTGCGTAATGCCAACGATGTTAAAAACCGCACTGTACAGATGATTGGTTTTTTCATGGATGCAACGGAAATCACGAACTCGGAATATCGCCAGTACGTGGATTGGGTACGCGATTCAACGTGCCATACCGTATTAGGTAACCTGAAGGATAATGAAGACGGTTCGCAAAGCGTTGATTGGAAAAAGAAAATCAAGTGGACCGATCAGGAAACTCAAGATAACCTTGCCGGGTATTATGTACCAGCCAGCGAAAGCATTTGGGGCAAGAAAGAATTCGATAACGCGAAGTTGAAATATCACTACGAAGTATTCGATTACGATGATATGGCTCGTCAATCGGTGCCTGGTCAACAACAAAATCGTACCAACTATTTGGTGAAGAGCGATATTAACGCTTACCCCGATACAACTGTGTGGATGAAGATGTTTTCATATTCTTACAACGAACCTATCACCCATCAATATTTTTGGCATCAATCGTTCAACAACTATCCGGTTGTTGGTGTGAATTGGACACAAGCAAATGCGTTTTGCCACTGGCGTACAAAAATTTGGCGTAATTATCGCGATGCGCGTAAAATGTATTTGGAAGGTGAATTCCGTTTGCCAACCGAAGAACAGTGGGAGTGGGCTGCACGCGGTGGTCGTTCGCAATCGCCATACCCATGGGGTGGTCCGTACATCGTAAACAAAAAAGGATGTTATTTAGCTAACTTCAAGCCTGGTCGTGGTAACTACAGCGCCGACGGTGGTTTGTATACAGTTCGTGCTGATGCTTATTGGCCAAACGATTATGGTTTATATAATATGAGTGGTAATGTGGCCGAGTGGACAGCTTCGCCTTACCAAGCAGGATCATACAATGCCGTTTCCGATTTGTCGCCATCAGTGGCTAACAACATGAAAGATTCCGATCCAACATGGTGGAAGCGTAAATCGGTTCGTGGTGGTAGTTGGCGCGATGTGGCTAGCATGTTGCAAGTAAGTGCTCGCGATTACGAATTCCCCGATACCGCTCAAGCTTATATTGGTTTCCGTTGTATTATTCAAAATATTGCACCGGCTTTAACCAACAAAGCACCTCGTAAAAACTAATCGAGGAAACCACTACAATTTGTCATTCAATTTACGAAAAAAGATAATTCAAAAAAAATCATGAGATCCATTGCCTTATTTTTCGAAAGTTCAGCAGGAAAATATCTGAAGAACGTTATCATTGGTGTGGGAGCTGCCGTAGTATTAATCGGGGCCCTCGCTAAATTGCAACACTGGCCTTGGGCCGGTACGGCACTCATCATTGGGATGTCGACGGAAGCGTTCATTTTTACTTTAATGGGGCTACTCCCGCCACACAAAGATTATTATTGGGAGCGTTTATATCCAGGTTTAGATGAAAATCCACATGTTGAAGCCTATAAGAAAGGTATCAAGCATATGCCAGGTCAAGCTGCCGCCGCTGCAGGTGGTAGTGCAACAGCTTCGTTAGATAAAATGTTGGAAGAAGCTAATATCAATCCAGCTAACTTAAAACGATTGAACGATAACTTTAATAAGTTCGGAGAAACCGTTAATCAGGTTAAAGACATGAGCAATATGGCGAATGCAACCAACGATTATGCGGCCAAAGCGAAGGAAGCATCAACGGCTTTAGGACAAATGAAAGATACCTTTTTGGGAGCAACCAAAACATTGTCTGAATTTAATAATGCCGCCGATGAAACTGCTAAGTTTCATGGTCAGGTAACAACCTTGACGAAGAATTTGAGTTCATTAAATCAAATTTATGAAGTGGAATTGCAAGATGCCAACAACCACTTGAAAGCCATGAATAAGTTCTACAGTAATTTGGTGAACGCCTCGGATGCCATGCAAAGCAGTGCCGATGATGCAAACCGTGCAAAAGAGCAAATTGGTATGTTAGCTAAAAACTTGGGTACATTGAACCAAATTTATGGCAACATGTTGAATGCTATGCAAGGCCGGTAATTGCCTCGACTTCTTTCCTATTAACAAAACGCATCTTAAAGAAAACAAAAAAGAATGTCTTTACCTAAAGAGCCAAGGCAGTTGATGATTAACTTGATGTATCTGGTACTAACAGCCTTGTTAGCCATGAATGTATCGAGTGAGATTTTGAACGCGTTCAAGATTGTGAATCGCAGTATCAATAGTTCCAGCAAAAATATCGCTAACAAAAACGATGCGACCATCGAGAATTTTAAGATGGCGCTCGAAGAACCTTTAATTCAGCAAAATCCCGAGAAGCTTAAAAAAGTACAAGACTTTTTAGCGATTGCTGAACAAGCTGTTGAAATCCGTAAAAAGATGGAAACAGATTTAGATGGGTATAAAAAATTAATCATTGAGCGTGCCGGTGGTATGGATCCTAATATGCCGGGCAATATTTTGCGCGAAGATGATTTGGATGCTGCAACCGCTATCATGGTTGAAGGTCCCCGCAAAGGAGAAGAAATGAAAACGAAGCTCCAAGCGTTTAAAACACAAATGGCAGCCTTAGTTCCTGTGGGCGATGATGCTATGTCTAAATCGGCCAAAAACGAAAGCATGGAAAAATTGATTCCCATCGATTTGACTGTGCCTACAACAGAAGATAACAAGAATGCCGATTGGTCGTTTGGTAATTTTCACATGGTACCTGCTGTTGCAGCGGTAACCTTGATGGATAAGTACCTTAACGACGTTAAGAACACCGAATCGTTGGTATTAGACGAACTTTGGGCTAAGGCCTTTGGCGAACGCAAAACCAAAGTTATTCCTTT
>JBIKQE010000203.1:0-4380 GCA_044349815.1 Chitinophagaceae bacterium
CGATACCACGTTTACAATCAACGACGAACCCATTGCATTTGACGTAAGCAATTTAAAACCAATTTGCAACGACAAAGTTCATGAATATACATTTAAGGTGAAAGGAAAAGCACCTTGGCTTCTTTCTTACAATAATGAGAATATTACAAAAACTATTTCAATTGCCGATACCATGTTAACATGGATTTGCTCACCTGGTAATTATTATTATCAAAAATTAAGTGATGCCAATAATTGCACGTTGCCGCTAACGCGAATCGACACACTAACACCTTTTATTGAAAGTCCTCCACTGTTAACTACCAATTATACCAATATTGACATTGAGCCCAGCACGTATCCTATTTTATGGTATTTAAATGGCCTCCTTTTGGATAGCTTGCGATACAATACCCCAAGTATAAAAATCATACAAGAAGGCATCTATAGCGCATCCTTACGCGACGAATCGGGATGTATTTGGATAAGTGATTCCATTTCCATTAATTTCCCCAATAACATTACTATTTATCCGAATCCATTTACTAACTATATCAATATTGCTATAAACGAGAATTTTGGTTCTTATTGGCAAATGGAACTGATTGACATTATGGGTAAAACTGTTTTTGCCAACAAAATAGAAACAGCCTTCCTTCATTGGCCTTGCACCAACTTAGCTTCAGGTGTCTACACGTTAAAAATATTGTTTCAGAACAGTAAAAAACCTGTATTTCAACGAATGTTGAAACGATAAGATGCTTCGTGTTTTTAGGTAAAATCCGTATATTGCGTATCCTCATGAAACGGATATTAAGCCTATTATTCATGCTTGTGGCTCAGTTAACCGTAACAGGCCAAATAAATCTATCGAATTATATCGATGGATTAAATACCTATTATACCGGAGTTGACACACAATACCAATTGCACAATGAAATAAAAACCATTCAGGAAGAAGCCGCGTATTTAAATAAATTCTATCCCTTTCAAACCAATCAAGTTAACGGATCGGCACAATTAATTCAATTTTACGACACGTTACAACCGCAACCACAAGTTGATTTCCCATTTTACATCTCGTGGGGTAATGGCTCAAATTATTACAAGGCACAAAAACTTAGTTTTAAATTAAATCAAGATACCGGGTACACATTTTGTTATAAAAACAAGGCTGTCAATAACAATACACAAACAGCCTATATTATTATACCGGGCTCAGGTATCAACCAAGCAACAGGCGTTGCTATTTATAACCCGGCCAATTACCACAATGCGGTCTGTGCCATAGCGCAATCGTGCAGGCAATATGGCGATGTTTTCACGTATGCCCGGCCCAATGAAGATTTTGCGGCATTATGGACGACCATATCACCCGGGGTGCGCCGTAAAATGGGATACACTGCGTTAACCTCAAAAACTAATTTGAACAATAAAAACTGGGCAGCCAATTGTTACATCCAAATCAACGCCTTAGTAAAATACCTGAAAACCAAATACAACAAGGTGGTTGTATTAGGCTTGTCTTCTGGTGCATGGGGTGCCATGTTTAGCTCGCTACAAACCGAACCCGATGCGGCCCTGATGGCATCCGGCTATAGTATTAACTTTCACGATTTAACCTATACCTACGGCCCCGACCAAATGCATTACGATGGTTTATTCAGTGGACATCCCATCGACAGTGTTCGAAGTAAAATAAGAAGCATGAATACCCAATTCTTGTTTTCGTATGGAACCAACGATGCCGTTACACACATGCAAGATGAACACGACAATCATACCACCGAAAATTATTTCAACATCCCAAGTGCGCCAGGAAATACATCATACTTCTACAATTATTCGTTGCACCGTTTTCCCTGCGAAGCGATAGATACCTTTTTCACACGCATCGAGAAAATGCCCAAAGTGGCCATTGAACAAAGCAACACATGCACTTCCGACTCATTGGTAATGAGACTCCGTTTTATTGGAACACCACCCTATCAAGGTATGTTATTTCGAAACAATATACCCTATCAAACAATTAGCAGTCTGCAAGATACAAGCACCATTATAGTATACGACGAAGGCGATTACCAAATTAAAAACCTGTTGGATAGCAATCAGGTTGAGGGATTTAAATCGAACATTTTTACATTTAATAAAATATCAAAATTACTAGTTGGCACAACACAACAACAATATCTATGCGCTAACGACAGTACCCAAATAACCCTCCCTTTAAGCGGCACAGCTCCCTTTAAGTTATACCTTGCGCATAATAACCAATCAGACACACTGTGGTTTAATAATAATGCTCACTTTAATGTAACAAATGGTGCTTACACCATACAACAAATCAGCGATTCAAACGAATGTGTTTGGAATACAGGACAATCATTTTCAGTTTCGAACCAGCCGATTAATGCTGTTATTGATGCCCCGATTTATGATTGCGATTCCAATAAAAATAAAATAACATTTCATGTTAACGGAAACGGACCTTGGTTAATTAACTATTTCAAAAGTGGTACACCTTTCAATTTCATTCAAAATGACACAGTAAATACCTACTGGTTTGAAAATGGACAATATTTATTTAATGTAGTAACCGACAATACAGGCTGCAATCTAATTAATAACCAATTTCAAAATTTATCGGGAACACCATTACAAGCTAGTATAAGTTCTCCGTTATATAATTGCGATTCGAATAAAACAGTCATTCAATTAAATACGCAAGGCAATAGTCCTTTCCAATTATTCTATGCTCACAACAGTACCCCTCAACAAGAAAGCTGGCAAGGGGCTAATCGAAGTCTATATTTAAACAACGGCGCTTATCAAATGGCTTACATCCAAGATGTTACGGGATGTGTAGATTCTATCAACACATCGTACTTCTTCCAGTACGATAGTTTAGATATCAATTTTGATGCGCCATTCTACTATTGCGATTCAAATAAAACAGCATTAACTTTTCATACAACAGGGAATGGGCCATGGACTATTTCGTACTCTTATAATGGACTAAATCAAACAGCTACAATTTTTGATACAAGCACAACATGGTTTCTAAACAATGGCCAATACCTATTTCAAGAAATTGTAGACGCAACCGGTTGCAGTAAAAATCTCAATCAGGTTTTCAATTTTCAATACCAAGCCCTGTCGTGGAACATCACCCAACAAGCGTACGATTGCGATTCGAACTTATACAAAACACAATGGGCGTTTACGGGCAATGGGCCGTGGACAATTCAATACGCCTATAATGGAGGTCCTACCCTTTCAAAAATATTTACAGCGCCTACTTCCAATTGGTATTTACCCAATGGGCAGTATCAATTCGCAACTATCATCGACAATACGGCTTGCACACAAAGTATTAATATGCCGCTTACGCTGAATTTTAATCCTATTGGCATCAATACCCTTACTCCCATTTACGATTGCGATTCGAACAAAACCAAAATCAATTTCACCTTGCAAGGAAATGGCCCTTGGATACTTAATTACACCTTCAATGGTGGTGCCCAACAGAAGATATTGACACAAGCCAATACCGATGTGTTGTTTACAAACGGACTTTACCAATTTATTGATGTAGTAGACAGCACCGGATGCATGGCCGCTATCAACCAATCATTTAACTTTCAATACCAAGCCCTGTCGTGGAACATCACCCAACAAGCGTACGATTGCGATTCGAACTTATACAAAACCCAATGGGCGTTTACGGGCAATGGGCCGTGGACAATTCAATACGCCTATAATGGAGGTCCTACACTTTCAAAAATATTTACAGCGCCTACTTCCAATTGGTATTTACCCAATGGGCAATATCAATTCGCAACTATCATCGACAATACGGCTTGTACACAAAGTATTAATATGCCGCTTACGCTGAATTTTAATCCTATTGGCATCAATACCCTTACTCCCATTTACGATTGCGATTCGAACAAAACCAAAATCAATTTCGCCTTGCAAGGAAATGGCCCTTGGATTCTTAATTACACCTTCAATGGTGGTGCCCAACAGAAGATATTGACACAAGCCAATACCGATGTGTTGTTTACAAACGGACTTTACCAATTTATTGATGTAGTAGACAGCACCGGATGCATGGCCGCTATCAACCAATCGTTTAGCTTTCAATACCAATCCCTGTCGTGGAACATCACCCAACAAGCGTACGATTGCGATTCGAACTTATACAAAACACAATGGGCGTTTACGGGCAATGGGCCGTGGACAATTCAATACGCCTATAATGGAGGTCCTACACTTTCAAAAACATTTACAGCGCCTACTTCCAATTGGTATTTACCCAATGGGCAATATCAATTCGCAACTATCATCGACAATACGGCTTGTACACAAAGTATTAATATGCCGCTTACGCTGAATTTT
>JBIKQE010000204.1:0-4348 GCA_044349815.1 Chitinophagaceae bacterium
CAAAGCGAACAAATGCAAACTCGCTCCACGCGTGCCGGTACACAAGGCGAAAATGCGAAGTTGCGCAATCAATATGCAAATTACAGTCAACGCCAAGCCTTGTATTATATTATTGCCCCACAAGATGGTCAAATGGTTCAAGCCAAACGCAGTGGTATTGGCGAAACGGTTAAAGAAGGAGAAACCTTGGTGCAAATTGTGCCTCCCTTCAACGATCCTGCCGTTGAAATTTTTATCGATCCATTGGATGCTCCGTTATTGAACACGCAACAAAAAGTGCGCCTTGTTTTTGATGGTTTCCCCGCTATTGTATTTAGCGGATGGCCGAGAGCGAGTTATGGTACATTTGCCGGACGAATTTATACCGTTGAAAATAATGTTTCGCCCGAAGGGAAATACCGTGTTCTAATAAAACCCGATAGCGCCGATCGCCCGTGGCCCAAAGAACTGCGCTTGGGTGGTGGTACCCAAGGCATTGCCTTGCTCAACGATGTACCCATCTGGTATGAACTATGGCGAAATATCAACGGATTCCCGGCCGATTACTATCACCCTGAAATACACGACAAAAAGAAATAAGCATGAAACAAACGCTCTTATTGTGCTTCTGCTTATGGATGTTCAGTGCCACGCAGGCACAAGACTCAACCTTCACCTTGTCGGAAAATCAATTCCTACGCATGGTACAATTGTATCATCCTGTAGCCCGCCAAGCACGTATTGGCGTTGAACAACGCGAAGCGGAAAAGCTAAGAGCCCGTGGCGCCTTCGACCCTGTTTTAAATGCAAATCAAGGTGCTAAAACATTAACGAACACCGAATATTATCGTTATCAAGCTTGGGAATTAGACATCCCCACTTGGTATGGAATTACCGTTGAAGCCGGACAGGAAAAATACAATGGCGATCGACTCAGTAACGAACGTACCGAAGGGAGTTTGAGCTATGCCGGTATATCATTTTCTGTTTTACAAAATTTAATACTCGATAAACGTCGGGCCTATTTAAAACAAGCCGGTATTCTAATTAAACAAAGCGAAGCCGAACAACAACAAATGCTGAACGATTTACTGTACGACGCTTTACAACAATATTGGCAATGGGCCCAAGCATACGCTGAATGGCAAGTAGTATTGGATGGTGTTAAAAACGCAGAGCAACGATTTAATTTTACGCGCCGCCAAGTAATAATTGGGGAACGCGCCGCCATCGATTCGGTGGAGGCCCTCACGCAATGGCAGTTTTTTCAACAACAAGCCCTTGAAGCCGATATGAAACGGGAACAGGCCCGTTGGCAATTATCGGTCTATTTATGGCTCACTAATCAGGAACCCTATATACTGCCCGAACAAACACAACCCTTGTGGCCAACTACCACGCCAAGCCAAACCATCGATACCTTATCGGATCAAGAAAACTACATTCAAGCTGTTTTAAACCTTCATCCTGAATTAAACGCGTATCAACAAAAATTGCAATACCTACAAGTGAGCCGACAACTCGCCTTTCAATCGTTGCTACCTAAACTTGATCTACAATACCGGTTCCTGAATAAATCGATGCCCGATGTATTGAGCAATGCCTTGCCGCTATTGAATAATAATTTTCAGTACGGAGTTAAATTCAATATGCCACTCCGTTTGTCGGAAGGGCGAGCCGATATGCGTCTAACCGCCCTCAAGCAAGAACAAACCCGTTTGGATATTTACAACAAACAAAATACCTTGATCAACAAAGTACGGTTTAATTATATTGGGGTTCAACAATTGGCTAAACAATGGGAAATTCAAACCCAATTGCTCAGTAACCATCAACGCTTACAAAGTGGGGAAGAAATACGTTTTCAGCAAGGCGAAAGCTCGCTTTTCTTAGTGAATAGTCGCGAACAAAAAACCCTCGAATCGCGTCAAAAGCTCGTTGCCTTACGGGCAAAATTCTTCAAGCAAAAAGCCGGACTCCTTTGGAGCGCGGGTTTACTCCCCATACAATAAGTTCTATTCAACAAAAATGCCGGCTTGCTACGTTTAAGTAAACAAACCGGCATCCGATAATTCAAATAGAATTCCTAGCCTTTCGACATATCGGCATAATGCTTATGAAAATGCGGAATGGTTTCAATCCCTTTCTGATAATTCAGTATGTCGTACTTTTCATTCGGCGAATGAATATTATCGTTGTCTAAACCAAAGCCCATCAACACCGTTTTCAAGCCCAATATTTTTTCAAACAAGGCAATAATCGGAATACTTCCGCCACCGCGTGTTGGAATAGGTTTCTTACCAAAGGTAGTTTCAATGGCTTTTTCAGCGGCCCGATAAGCTACCGAATCGGTTGGTGTTACAACAGGCTCACCCCCATGATGCGGTGTAACTTTCACTTGTACACTGGCCGGAGCAATTTTCATAAAATGTGTTGTAAACAAATCCGAAATTTCATCCGACACCTGATGTGGCACTAAACGCATCGAAATTTTTGCAAAAGCTTTTGATGGTAATACGGTTTTAGCGCCTTCACCTATATAACCGCCCCAAATACCATTCAGTTCTAAGGTCGGACGAACTCCGGTGCGTTCCAAGGCCGTATAACCTTTCTCGCCCCAATCAGCCTTCACGCCCAATTCGTTTTTGTATTCTTCCAAATCGAAAGGTGCACTGTTCAAGGCAGTGCGTTCAGCCGCGGTTAATTCCAATACTTTATCGTAGAAACCATCTACCATAATGTGATTGTTTTCATCGTGCAAGCTGGCAATCATTTGGCATAAAATAGTAATAGGATTTGCAACAGCACCCCCATATACACCACTGTGTAAATCGCGGTTTGGTCCAGTTACTTCTACTTCCATGTATGCTAAACCACGCAAACCGGTTTCAATGCTCGGATGCTCCATGCTGATCATCGACGTATCGCTCACCAACACAATATCTGCCTTTAATTTTTCTTTGTTCTGTTCCAAGAAGTCGCCCAAATTATTGCTGCCTACCTCTTCTTCGCCTTCTATAATATACTTCACATTACAAGCCAATGTGCCTGTAGCGTGCATTACTTCCAAGGCTTTCACATGCATAAACATTTGTCCTTTATCGTCGCAAGCACCACGCGCATAAATTTTACCATCGCGGATTTGTGGGTCAAATGGACCGGTAATCCATAACTCTAAGGGGTCGGCCGGTTGTACATCGTAGTGGCCGTACGTTAAAATAGTAGGCAACGACGGATCAATAATACGTTCGGCATAAACAATGGGGTGGCCCGGGGTTGGACAAATTTCAGCCAAGGTACATCCTGCGGCTAAAAAAGCTTCTTTAACGGCTTCCGCACAACGAGCGGTATCGCCGTTGTGGGCAGGCACCGCACTCACCGACGGAATGCGCAACAACGCCATAAGTTCTTCTAAAAATTTATCGTTGTTTTTTTCTTGATACTCTTTCCAAACTTGCATAGTTTTACGTTTTAATGCTGTTTTTTCAGCAAAGCAAAAATACAATTTATTCAGCAACCGAATGCAAAACCCTGCAATTATACAACCCGGGCCTAAACACGCCCAAGCCCTTATTCAACTAGCCCATACCACCTGGCAAGCCACCTACCCCGGCATTATTTCGCAAGAACAAATCGATTTTATGTTGGAGCGGTTTTACAACCCGCCCTTGGTTGAATCGCAATTAGCCGACCCAACCCAATTTTTCCGTGCCCTGCAAGAAAACAATAAGCTCCTCGCCTACCTCCATGCCTACGAAGAAAACCACGCGTTAAAAGTGAGTAAATTATATGTATTGCCCACCATGCAAGGCCGCGGGTTCGGACAACAACTGCTGCAAACAGTCGAAAACGAGGCGCGAAATCGCCTTCTTCCCCGAATCATGCTCCACGTAAATCGCTTCAACCCCGCATACCATTTTTACCTCAAACAAGGGTATCGCGTTATCGAAACCATCGATATTCCCCTCGAAAAATTCATGCTAAACGATTATATCATGGAAAAACAACTCAAGACTGAATAAACACAATATTCTCGCTCTCCAATCCTTCCGCCAACATCCAATCCAATACCGACGGCAATTCAGTTAAATCGCCTAACGAAGTAATTGCATACGCCAAATAACCCGCCGTCCGAAACATCGCTTCTGCTTGTTGATAGGTAGCCGATGTACTCCCCGCCAAATACTCCATCATCCACACACAATTACTTGCCAAGGTTAAAGCGCCGCCTTTTAAAATCAGGGCTTCGGCCCCTTCAACATCCATTTTTATCCATTGCACCGAAGGCGCATGTTCGGCTACAAAACCATCCAAGGTATTTACCGAAACAGTTTCCTTCTTAGGCGGATTTTTAATAAACCAAGCTTGT
>JBIKQE010000205.1:0-4345 GCA_044349815.1 Chitinophagaceae bacterium
CCATAGCGGTTTTTGTATTCGATCGCTTTTTCGGGTGAATCGATATCGCCATTTCCAAAAATAGGGATATGCATGCGGGGGTTATTCTTTACTTCGGCCATTAAAGACCAATCGGCAACCCCTTTATACATTTGGGTGCGGGTACGACCATGAATAGCCAGGGCCGCTATACCAACATCTTGGAGGCGTTCCGCCACTTCTACAATATTTTTCGATTGATCGTCCCAACCCAAGCGGGTTTTTACCGTAACGGGTATGTTGACGGCATTCACAACGGCCTTGGTGAGGGCTACCATTTTGGGTAAATCTTTCAAGATACCGGCACCGGCTCCTTTACAAACCACTTTTTTAACGGGGCAACCAAAATTAATATCGAGCAGATCGGGACCGGTGGCTTCTACAATACGGGCGGCTTCGGTCATAGCATCTTCATCGCCCCCAAATACTTGAATACCAATGGGGCGTTCTTCCTCGAAAATATCGAGTTTTTGACGGCTTTTAATGGCATCGCGAATCAAGCCTTCGCTACTAATAAACTCCGTATACATCAAATCGGCGCCATTTTGTTTGCAAACAGCCCTAAAAGGAGGGTCGCTCACATCTTCCATAGGAGCCAACAATAAGGGGAAATCGGGTAATGCTATATTTTTAATGTAAACCACTTAGGCAAAAGTACACCCGCTTCTTAAAATTAAGCCAAAACACCCGAAAATAGGGGTGTTCAAAAAAAAATAATGAAAAAGTGACCTATATTTGTAGAATTAATTACATTTACAAAATGCTTATCACATCATCATGTGATTGATATGGCCCCAACAAGACACTTTCACATATTTTCAAAATAATTCAGTATTCCAACATGGATTACGCCCAAAAATGGATTCATTACTCAATAACCTAACAAAGCTTCTTAATCGTGAAACCGTCGACTTTTTGTCGCAGCGTATTGGTGTTTCGCGCAATCAGATGGTGCCGGCTATAGAATCGGTTGTTTCGTTTTTGTTTAGGCTTGTAGAACGAGCCGATACATTTAATTATTACGAGTTAGCCAGTATTTTTACCCGCAATGGTCGTGACACGAACACCCCCGATAAAATAATTGCGGCCATCAAATTGGGGAACAAACACGAAGCACTTTCTGATGCCAGGAAATTGTTGAATGTATTATTACGCGACAATCAAGAAACCTTTCAGAGCATGTTATTAAAACAGCATAGCTTAACAAACAATCAAGCTGAGGAAATAATTTTTATTGGCGCTGTTTTGACCAATGTTTTATTGGGTTATTGCATGATTACTCAAAAAATGAACATGCGGGCTATTACGCGCAACATCAAATCGGAAGCAGTTGCTCTATCCGACAAGATGACCATCGAGATGAAGGAATTAAACCGTCAGTTGACCACTAAAAATATGATGATTGATGAAACCAAACCCTTGCGCGAAGAACCCCAAAATAATACGATGCTTTACGCTGGTTTATTTGCCGGTTTATTGATATTGATTTCGGTTTTATACAAGGCTTGTTCGGGCACAATGCATTAGTTATTACTACCGTTGTAAAATAAATAAAGGCTGTTTTTAAACAGCCTTTATTCGTTAAGTCCAATTGGAATTACTTGTTAGATGGTTTCGCATCTTGCACAGGTGCGCTTACCTCTTTTTTCTGGCAGCATGGTTTTCCGGCAGAGGCTTTATTGCACGAGCTCATAGGAGCGGTGGTGCCGTCGGCATTAGCAGTAACTTTAGCTTCGCCATCTTTTTTACAACAAGCTTTACCGCCGTCTTTTTTAGCGCAGGCTTCTGTTTTATGGCCTTCTTCTTTCTTGTCTTTTTTGTCGGCAAAAGCAACACCGGCAACGAACAAAGCCAAGGAGAGCATGAGAACTTTTTTCATAGTATTTAATTTTAGTACTAACAAAGATAATCATTTACTTGTTTGAAACATCCAAATTCACGTTAAAAAAACGAGGGGGCGTAAATAGTGAACGTACCTTTGCGCTTGTGTTTGCATCCCATTCAACAACCCAAAAAGGGTATTGGGCTTTAGGAGCCATTTCCTTTTTTTGGGGAACAACATGGATTGCCTCCAAATGGGGGGTTCAGTTAATGCCGCCCTTGCAATTATCGGCCATTCGGCAGAGTATTGCCGGTATTTGTTTGTTGTTATTTTTTTTTATTCGGAACAAGGCAAGCTTACCCAATGCCAAGGAATTCATATTTCATGCCCTTTGCGGCTTTTTATTGTTTACCCTCAGTAACGGGTTAACTACATGGGCGGTACTTTATGTACCTTCATTTTTAGGGGCATTAATTTCGTGCTTATCGCCTTTTTTATGGGTTTGTGTACAGTTTTTAGTCTACGGAGAGCGAGTAAAACCCATTGTTATATTGGGGTTACTGCTTGGTTTTGCGGGCATGGTTTTGTTGTTGAGTGCTTATCGGACAGACTTTCAGGGGAATTCGAATTTTATAGTAGGTGTATTGCTTTGTTTGGGGGCTGTATTTAGTTGGACGGGGGGCACATTGTGGGCTATGAAAAGCAAACGGAATACCGATCCGTTTGTTGGGGCTGGTTGGCAAATGTTGTTTGGGGGTTTCTTTCTATTTATTTGGTCGGTACTGAGTGGGCAGCATATTCCGGTAGCAGACATTCCGGTTGGGGCTTGGGCTTCGATAGCGTATTTGGTTGTTGTGGGGTCGTTGTTTTGCTTTGTTTGTTACCTTTTTGCTTTAAAAACCTTGCCCATGAGTTTGGTTTCCATTTATGTGTATATTAATCCGTTGGTGGCCATTGCCATTGGTGTTGGGGTATTGAATGAAACGTTTTCGTGGACCATGTTATGGGGGGCCACGATTACATTAATGGGGGTATACATGGTAAAGCATTTTACACAGACTGCCACTTTAACGGAATAAAAGGGGTTCAAGGTGAAAAAATTACTGCCTAAAAGCCCAATTGTTTCCATTTTTATGAAAAAATGACTGAATTGAAGCTTTGGCACATTTCATGCCTATATTGCGAGCAAACAAAACTATTTTTCATTTTTTAAACATTAAACAGATATGGCAAAGAAAATTTCAAGCATCCACATCACTCCGCTCCACGATCGGGTAATTGTGAAAGCAGCAGAAGCTGAAACAAAAACGAGTGGTGGTATTATTATTCCGGATACGGCCAAAGAAAAACCCCAACGTGGCCATGTAGTGGCGGTTGGAACCGGTAAAAAAGATGAACCCATGACCGTTAAAAACGGCGATGTGGTATTGTATGGCAAATATGCCGGTACTGAAATCAATCTTGAGGGTGTTGATTATTTAATTATGCGCGAGAGCGATATTTTGGCCATTTTGTAATTCATTCCGTTTCACCTTAAACCAACAAAAACATACATACTATGTCTAAGCAAATTCACTTCAATATTGAAGCCCGCAACAAAATGAAAAAGGGCGTTGACATTTTAGCCGATGCCGTTAAAGTTACCCTTGGACCGAAAGGCCGCAATGTGGTAATAGAAAAGAAATTTGGCGCACCACACATCACTAAAGATGGTGTAACCGTAGCCAAAGAAATTGAATTGGAAGATGCCATTGAAAATATGGGTGCCCAAATGGCGAAAGAAGTTGCCTCCAAAACAGCCGATGCAGCTGGTGATGGTACAACGACCGCTACCGTTTTAGCTCAATCGATTATTACCGAAGGCATTAAGAATGTTGCTGCCGGTGCCAATCCGATGGATTTAAAGCGTGGCATCGACAAGGCCGTAGGCGTTGTAGTAGAAAGTCTGCGTGCGCAATCGGAAAAAGTAGGTAACGACAACAAGAAAATTGAACAAGTGGCCACCGTATCGGCCAATAACGACAATGCCATTGGTAAATTGATTGCTCAGGCAATGGCCAAGGTAGGCAAGGAAGGTGTAATTACCGTTGAAGAAGCCAAAGGCACTGAAACTACGGTAGACGTGGTTGAAGGTATGCAATTTGATCGTGGTTATTTATCGCCCTACTTTGTAACCAACAGCGAAAAAATGGTAGCTGAATTAAGCAGTCCGTTGTTGTTGATTTACGACAAGAAGATTTCGGCCATGAAAGACATCTTGCACATTTTAGAAAAAACAGCACAAACCGGTCGTCCTTTATTGATTATTTCGGAAGATTTGGAAGGGGAAGCATTGGCTACCTTGGTTGTAAATAAATTACGTGGCACTATTAAGGTGGCTGCGGTAAAAGCACCTGGTTTTGGCGATCGTCGGAAAGAGATGTTGCAAGATTTAGCCATCTTAACCGGTGGTGTGGTAATTAGCGAAGAGCAAGGTTTCAAATTAGAGAATGCCGACTTAACCTA
>JBIKQE010000206.1:0-4318 GCA_044349815.1 Chitinophagaceae bacterium
TCGTTTCAATCAACCCTACTAGAGAAAGCGCCTCTTGTTTCGGTCATAATTCCAACCCTGAACCGGTATAAATACCTCGAAGATGTGCTTCGCGATTTAGAGAAGCAAGATTATCCGAATATTGAAATTATTATAGTAGATCAAACCGATCCTTATCGGGCTGAATTTTATGAAGGGGTAAAGCGTCCTCTCACTGTATGGCATCAATCGGAAAAAGCATTGTGGTTAGCGCGTAATAGTGCTATTCGGAAAGCCAAAGGCGACTATATTTTGTTATACGACGACGACTCCTTAGTGGATGCTGATTGGGTAAGCCAACACATTAAATGCCTCGATTTTTTTAAGTGTGATATTTCGAGTGGAGTCAGTATCGCCGTTGTGGGAGCTGAAGTACCTGCCCATTATCGTTATTTTAGATGGAGCGACCAAATTGATACCGGTAATGTACTCTTGCATCGCCGGGTATTCGAATCGATTGGATTGTTCGATAGGCAGTTTGAGAAACAACGTATGGGTGATGGCGAATTTGGACTTCGGGCTTATTTAGAAGGGTTTACCAATATCAGTAATCCGTTGGCCAAACGGGTTCATTTAAAAGTGAATGAAGGCGGATTACGTCAAATGGGTTCGTGGGATGCTTGGCGCCCCAAGAACTTCTTCGCCCCAAGACCAATACCTAGTGTATTGTATTTATTACGCAGTTATTTCGGCAATGCTGCCGCAATTCGCAACATTGTTTTGGCTCTGCTGCCTTCCATTGTACCTTACCGGTTTAAAAATAATAAAGTACTTTTAGTGCTTGGCACAATGTTTGGAATTCTTACGCTTCCACTTATGCTCGTTGCGGTTCTCAGAAGTTGGCGCTTGTCGTCGGAAAAACTTAAACAAGGAAAATTAATCGAAAAATTGTCAACCCATGGCTATTGAAATCACTACGTATAGTCCCGACCTAACGGAGAAATACAACGAATTTGTTTCGAAGTTTTGGAAACGGGAGCGGTCTAAAAGTCCTGAGTATTTGTATTGGAAATTCCGTGGACACTATCCCAATAAATTGATTGGTCAAGTAATGGCTCTCGATAATGGAGTGGTTATTGGTATTAGTGGCAATATCCATTTCGAAGTATTTATTGATGGTAAAGCCTATCCATCACAATGGACGTTCAATCATATGGTGGATATTGCTTATCGGGGTAAAGGGGTAGCCCCATTAATGCACGACGAAGTAATACCACGTAAACCAATTTCGTTTGGCAGTGCGCCTAGTCCATCGGCAAGTATTTCGATGGCACGTGCTGGGTATAAAACCATGGAAGGATCTTGGAAAGTAGCTTTCCCAAAGAATTTCTACGAAATTTTAAAAATCAAGCAAATCAAGTTGTCATTTTTAAAGTGGGTGCCGAATCCTTTTTTTTATGTACCAAAACTATTGTCAATATTCGTAGCATCCCGCTTCAAGCCAGCAAGCGAGAGCGAGTATGCCGATTTGTATCATGCTTCTAAAAAGCCCAATGAGGTATACAATTTGCTGACACCCGATTTCTTGGCATGGCGTTTTAGACCCTTTCATCCATTTTATGCTGGGCTAAACACGTATAAAAATGAGAAAGGGAGTTATTATGCCGGTTTTTTCAATAAAGGCATCTATTATATTGCCGATTTTCATGCCCAATCAGTTTACGATTTCATCGATATGATGGGGCATATTTATAAACAACAGGGTACGTCAAGTATCGATGTAGTTCGATTTATGATGAATGTGCCAAAACATCCTAAGTGGATGTATTTATTTGGGTTTTTACCTTTCGGAACTAATACCACTATCTTTTATAACACAAAAGACCCTGTATTATTGGAAGCATTATCGAATAAACGATTTTACTATTCCTATTTAGATTCCGATGAAAACATCTAGCCTTAAAAAAAAGATTATTGTTATTTGGGATTTTGATGGGCCAATTGGGCAAATCAATTCCAGTTATCCATATAATTTCCAGTCCATTCGCTTTAGCGAAGAATTAGATAACGTAGCGTATTTGTTGTCGTATCTAAAGGAGGCGGGTATTTCCAATACATTTGCAATAACGGGCCTATCGGCAGAAAAGGGTCCGTATCCGTTCATGTTCCCCGACTTGATTCAAACATTGGCAGAGGCAGGGCATGAAATAGCCTCCCATACTTGGCGCCACGAATGGATTCCGCTTTTTACAGCCGATCAGATTGATAAGAGCCTTAAACGAAGCCGATTTGCATTGCAAGAGGCCATCAATCAACAACAACCTGTATTGGGTTTTGTTCCACCATTTAATAGACCCATGACGTGGTTGGCCGATGGCAACTTTAGCGCAGGAGACCGTGGTTGGTTCCCATGGTTTAAAACGGCCGATAATGGTTATCTTTTTAAGTTACTTGAAAAGAATGGCTATGGTTGGGTCCGCATTTCAAACAAATCGTTAGCCAATCGGTTGCACATCAAACCACGATTGTTAACAGGGCGAGTTCGGCGTGTAAATAAGTTATTGGTGTTGGAGAATCACTATGTGGGTTTCGATCAAAAAATTATCGACTACATTATGAAAACACCTGCCGATACCTATACCGTGAGTGCCCATCCCCTAATGTTATCGAAAGCAGGCAAAACAGAATCGAAAGATAATTTCGAACGGTTTGTTCAATTTTTTTTAGCGCATAACGATACCTTTGAATTTGTTACGCCTTCCCAGTTACTCCATGAAAAATAAATCGCGCACCGTATTGGTTGTAACGTCCGAGTTCCCGCCTATGCCAGGTGGTATAGGCAATCATGCTTATAATCTCTGTGTTTATTTAGTGCGTAGCGGCTATTCGGTAAAGGTGCTAACTAATAAACGAGCTGTTAGCGATGCTATATTCAATGAATTTATTTCTGCTAACGCGAATCTGTCTATTACAGCATTGGAGCGAAGCTCCAACCCGTTATTTACTTATCTGAAACGTGTACAAGCTTATAAAAAACTGCTGGCTGAAAAACCAGATAAGATTATTTTTTCTGGCAAGTTTTCAATTTGGTTAGCTGCATTAGGTTGGCACAAATCAAGATCGTGGGGCGTAATTCATGGTAGCGAAATAAAACAAGAAGGACTTAAAAAAAGTTGGTTTAAACGCGGGTTAGATCGGTTAACTGGTATCATTTCTGTTTCAGGATTTACACAAGAGCATCTATTGCAAGCTTTTCCTCATTTAACACAACAACATTGTGTAGTTATCAATAATGGGTTCGATTTGCCGAAATACGAAATACCACAACGAGCAATTATACCGGGCCATTGTCACCTGATTACGGTAGGGGGCATGCATCGCAGAAAAGGACAACATAATATAATAGCTGCACTTCCCTCACTGAAGCAAATTTTCCCGCATATTCAGTACACCATAGCCGGCTTACCCGAAACAATGGATGCTTTACAAGAGCTCGCGAAGTCGTTAGGCGTCGAGAAGCATGTTTGCTTTGTACCTAATCCAAGTAGAGATGAGCTTGTAGCTCTTTTACAAGAAGCTCATGTATTTGCGATGCTCAGCGAGAATTTGCCTAATGGCGATATTGAAGGCTTTGGTATTGCTATTTTAGAAGGCATGAGTTTAGGATTGCCAGCTATTGGTAGTAAAAACAGCGGTATTCGTGATGCTGTCGATCATCGTCAATCGGGTATTTTGATTAACAATATACACGATTCCGCTGAAATTGTTGAAGCCCTAAAAACGATAATGGCCAATTATGCCGGTTATTCGGAAAAAGCATTAACCTGGAGTGAACGATTTCGTTGGTCGTTTGTCATTCAACAATATTTAAACGAATTAGAAAAACCATAATGCGATTAGGTATTATTTCAGATTGTATTCATGTTCGCGATAATACAGGTAGAATTGGCTCAACCAATCATGTGTACGTTATGCAAATGAATGCTTTGGCATCGCATTTCTCGAATACGGTTTTTTGTACACCGGTTATAGATGCCGGCCCAGATACACCTCCGTTGAGTTATTATACACAAACGGGTATCTCTTTTCAGCCCTTACCCAAAGCAGGCGGAAAAACATGGCGCGATAAATGGCATTTATTAACCATGATACCCCGTTGGTTCAATGCATTCTCGATATTGAGTAAACAGGTGGATATTATATACCAGCGCTTTCCAAATAACCTCAATTTGCCTGGTTTTTTTTATATCTACTTCAAAGGTATTCCCGCATTTGCTACTTATACAGGCACATGGCTTGGTTATAAAGGCGAGTCGATTACCTATCGTTTGCAGCGCTGGTTGCTTAAAAAAGTATATCC
>JBIKQE010000029.1:0-15452 GCA_044349815.1 Chitinophagaceae bacterium
CCTTGATCCCAGCCTTTAATTACTTGTCCTTGGCCTAGTGTAAATTCAAACGGCTGAACATGCCCAAAAGCGGTATCAACATTCGAATCGAATTTAGTGCCATCCAACAACCGACCGGTATACTGCATCGATACTTTATCGCCTGCTTTACACAATTCTCCCGTTCCCTCTTTCTCAATATTGTAATACAAGCCCGATGCCGTTCGCTGAGCAATTAACTGACGGGAATCTAAATAATCGCGTAATATTTTTTCTTCGTCTACCGGTACCTTAAAATCGAGCAATTCAACATCAAATACCAAGCAACTGTTGGCCGGTATTCCTTTCGGATTGGCATCGCTACCCGGACGAGCATTGGGGCCATAAGCCATCCACGATGGTATATATAAAGTGCCCTTTTCTCCTTTTTTCATCCGAGCAACCCCTTCGTCCCAACCTTTAATTACGCCTCCCGTCCCTAACTTAAATTCAAAGGGCGTAACATGTTTAAAAAGAGAATCTTCGTTTGAATCGAATTTGGTACCATCCAATAAATAACCGGTATAATTCATGGTAACCATTGAACCTCCAAGAGGTAAATCGCCGGTACCCGGACGATTCTGTAAATAATATAATCCGGTACCTGTTGGCACGGGTTGAATATTCTTTTTAGCAAAAAAGGCCTTTAACGCCGTTTCGTCAATCCCTTTTTGCTTGGCCATGTCTTTTTCCATCTTGGCTTGCTGTTCCTTCATTTGCTTTTCAATTTGAGCTTGTTGCTCTTTCATGAATTGCTCTTTGGTTTTCACCGAAACAAGACGAATTTGATACTCCAACTTTTCACCCGGCTTTATAAAATCAGGCTTTTTGGTTTTGCTGTTTTTGAATATCAAATCGGCATCGGCAATTACTATCATACTGTCGCCCTCACTCATCAAGGCAATGGCTTCTACCATATCGCCTTTAAACGTGGGCTTGGTCATGCTAAATTCAGGTACTTTCCCCTTATTGGCAGAAGCCCAATCGTACATAATCATATTGGCTTTCACCGCCACGGTGCGCATCTTCAGCTTGATTTGATCGCCTTCTTGAGGCTTTCTTCCACCGGGTTTGTCAATAATAAAGGTATACTGCAAGCCCGACGGCAACGTTTTCAACGGAGGGGGGGCTTTTACCGGGGTAGGAACGATATTCACCGCAGGCGCCTTAGGGGCCACCGTGGGTTTAGGTGTTTGTGCTACTACAATCGAAGCGGTCCCTAATAAAAGGGCGGCACTCATTACATATTTCTGAAACATATATTCAATTGACTTTCGTTGATTTTAACAGCTTCCATCAAACGGGCCACGGTAGCTTCTATGCTTTCCGAACCCCGTCCGCCCGACGCATTGCGGTGTCCGCCACCTTCAAACCACGTCCGAGCAAATTCATTTACATTAAAATCGCCTTGACTGCGGAAGGACATACGGAAATCCTGATTGCGTTGGGTGATAAAGATAGAGAAAATCACAGGCTTGATACTTAAAGGGAAGTTAACTATTCCTTCCGTATCGCCGGTAGCTATATTAAAGCGTTTTAATTCTTCCTCGCTAACTGCAATCACCGCGGTATGATATTCAGGAAAAACCTGCATTTTTTCAGCAAATAACCAACCCATAAACCGCAACCTATTTTCGCTGTAATTATCGAATAATGCAGTATGAATACGCGATGGTTCTAAACCAAGCTCCAATAAAGAAGCTACTATGCGGTGCGTGTTGGGGGTAGTTCCCGGAAAACGGAACGATCCCGTATCGGTCATAATTCCCGAATAGATACATTCCGCAATGGCCATGTTAATCATCGATGCATCGCCGGCTAAAGCAATAAAATCGTAAATCATTTCGCATGTACTGCTTTTCGATGTAAGCGATAACCCATAATCGAAACCTTCCGACGGAAACATATGATGATCAATCAATACTTTAATACCGGTATAATTGATCAATACCTGCTCCATGCTCTTGGTACGCGAATAGTTGTTGTAGTCTAAACTAAAATGAATTTCACTCTCATTCAATCGGGCAGTACATGTGGCTGCATCCTCCTCAAACACCATCACCGTTTCACGTCCGGGCATCCAATCTAAATAATCGGGCACTTCATTGGGCGAAAAAACCACGCAAGTATGGCCTTTCATGGTTAAATAATGGCTCAACGCCAAGGCACTCCCCGTGGCATCGGCGTCGGGATTGTTATGATGACTAATACTAATCCGGCGCGGCTGTTCCAACAGGGGCAAAAAGTCTGCAAGTGATTTCATGGGAATTGGCAAATTTGCTCTATTTAACACGCATTACCAAAAAATTATTCCATTCCTGAAAGGAATCAACCCATTATAACAAAAATTATACTGACAAAACGGCATATCGCCCCTATTTTTGCAAAATGTTGCAAGCACAAGAACTCCAAGCCCTTAAAAACCGCTTTGGCATTATTGGTAACCACCCTTCCTTAAATTATGCCTTGAGTGTAGCCACTCAAGTAGCCCATACCGATTTAACGGTGCTTATTCAGGGCGAAAGCGGGGTAGGGAAGGAGGTCTTTTCGCAGGTTATTCACTCGCAAAGTGCCCGCAAACATAATCCGTTTATTGCCATCAACTGTGGGGCTATTCCCGAAGGAACTATCGACAGCGAATTGTTCGGACACGAAAAAGGCTCCTTTACCAGTGCCAGTGAAAGTCGCAAAGGCTATTTCGAAACCGTCAACGGTGGCACCTTGTTTTTAGACGAAATAGGGGAATTACCCCTCGGCACACAAGCCCGTTTACTTCGTGTTCTCGAAACCGGCGAATATATCCGAGTAGGTTCCTCGAAAGTGCAAAAAACCAATGTGCGCGTAGTGGCGGCCACTAACCGCGATTTGTTGCAGCAAGTTGATGCCGGTAAATTCCGCGAAGATTTATATTATCGCCTCAGCACCGTGCCCATTCGCGTAGCCTCGCTCAGGGAACGCAACGACGATATTCCGGTTTTGTTCCGCAAGTTTTGTTTAGACTTTGCCGACAAATACCGCACCACGCCCATTCAATTGAACGACGAAGCCAAAAGCGTATTGATGCGTTACCACTGGCCGGGCAATATTCGCGAATTAAAAAATATGGCCGAACAAATTTCTGTGTTGGCCGAAAACAAACAGGTAGACGCCGATACATTATTGCGTTTCTTACCGGCCTTCACCAGCGAAAATATGCCGGTGTTAAGCAGTATGAACCGAGGCCACGATGCAGCCCCCAACCACGACAGCGAAATTATGTACAAGCTGTTCATTGACATGCGGCAAGACGTGAACGACCTCAAAAAAATGTTCTTCGAAATATTAAAGAACCCTTCCCTGGCCAATACCTACGTCAACGAAATGCAACACAACAACGAATCCATGTTGCCCGTGTTGAGCAAGGAAAATCAGCCCTCTATTATTATTGGCAATACCGAAGCCCGCGATATGGAAAGCTTGCACCCGGTTGAAGAAATTTTGAACCTGGCCGACCGCGAACGCGAATACATTATCAAAGCCTTAAAAAAACACCGTGGCCGCCGCCGCGATGCCGCCTCCGAACTGGGCATCTCTGAACGCACCCTCTACCGCAAAATCAAAGAATATGATATTGAAGAATAAGGTCATCGGTTTTTTACTGTTCACAGTTTCCTGTTGCTGTTTCCTGTCTTGTGGCGTTTACAGCTTTACCGGTGCCTCCGTGGAGGGCAAAACCATCAATATCCATTTTATAGAAAACAAAGCGGCCAATGCGGTGCCTACCTTGAGTGCTTCCTTCACCAACAAGCTGCGCAATCGCATCTTATCGCAAACCTCGTTGGCACAATTGAATAACGATAAAACCGATTACAGCATCCAAGGCGAAATAACGCAGTACGATGTAAGTGTGGCGGCCATCAATGCCGATGCAGCGGCCAAAAACCGATTGACCATAGCCGTCAACATCCAATTCGAAAACACCTTGAACCCCAAGGCCAACTTCACCCAAACCTTCACCCGCTTCGCCGATTTTCCCTCCTCCCAAAATATCCAATCCGTCGAAACCCAACTCATTGCCACCATCAGCGAACAACTCGCCGACGACATCTTCAACAAAGCCTTCGTCAACTGGTAGTTTTTTTGTAGCCCAGCTTCTTCTCTTTCTTCAACACCCGTCTTGCTGTCCGCTCCAAGGTTCGCTCGTTCCTCGCAAACGCTTTCCGCTACCATCAAGGCTATTTTTTCATCGCCTGAATCGTTCATCAACCACAAACCCCTGCTTCCCAGCCAAATCACCTGCTAAAAATCAACCTGCCAACATGGTTTATCCGGCAGGGACGTTGCGGAGAATCATCGTGTTTATACTTCCCCGCAATGTCACCTGCTAAAAATCAACCTGCCAACATGGTTTATCCGGCAGGGACGTTGCGGATAAACAAATTCACAATGTCATACATCATAATAGCTTATTTTTGAACATGCGCATTTTCTTCTTGGCGGTATTATCCTTCTTCACGGTTTCTTCCTTCGCACAAACCAATCTTTTACAAGATGATTTCGAGGGAAACGCCACTATATCGTGGGTGCCCGATGCCTGCACCATCGATACCGCATTCAGCAACCCATATCCAACCGGCATCAATACCTCATCGAAAGTCTTGCGCTATGCCGATCTCGGTGGACTCTATGCTAATGTTCGTTTCAATACCGGCTTTAATTTGAATTTGCAAACAAGCAGTACGTTCACCGTAAAAGTATATGTTCCGTCTAATGGTTTAACCGGCAACCAACCCAACCAAATTTCATTAAAACTCCAAAATAGTTCATTACCCACACCGTGGTCTACACAATGCGAAATCATCAAACCCATCGTACTCAATCAATGGCAAACCATCACCTTTAATTTTGCTACCGATCCCTACATAAACCTCGACCCGAATTCAGGTAATCCGCTTGTGCGAACCGATTTTAGTCGCGTGTTATTGCAGCTGAATGGCGAGAATAATACAGCCCAAGTATTGGCCTATTTAGATGATTTCAACTATGCAGGTTCTGTATCTATATTCAACCAATTGGTATGGAGCGACGAGTTTAACGATGCCGGTGCCGTGAATACACAAAAATGGTTTCATCAAACCCAATTACCCAATGGCGTTAGTTGGTACAACAACGAACTTCAACACTATACCAACCGATCCATCAATTCGTATTGCGATAATGGCTACCTAAACATAGTAGCTAAAAAAGAACTATTCACGCAACAAGGACAAACCAAAGATTATACCTCCGCCCGATTAAATTCTAAATTCGCCTTCCGATACGGTCGCGTTGAAGCAAGAGCGAAACTCCCAAGTGGCGCAGGCACATGGCCTGCTATTTGGATGTTAGGAAAGAACATTATTGAACCGGGTGGCTATTGGACCAACACGCATGGTACCATAGCTTGGCCCGCTTGCGGCGAAATCGACATCATGGAACATTGGGGAACTAACCAGAATGTTGTTTCCAGTGCAGTGCATTTTCCCATCAACGGAAATTTATCGGCCGGACAATACGTTACCTATGCTCAAAACATACCCGGTGTGTCGAATAATTTTCATGTGTATGCCATGGAATGGGATGAACAAAAAATTGTATTTAGTGTAGATGGTATCAATCATTTAACCTACAACCCACCCATAAAAGACCAATATACCTGGCCCTTCGATAAGGAACAATATTTGTTGTTGAATGTGGCCATCGAACCCAGTGTAACCAACAATTTTGTAGCATCCACGATGCAAGTCGATTATATAAGGGTGTACCAGCAATTCCCTTTAAGCCTTGAACAACAAACCAAGGAAGAAGCCATTACCTTATTTCCTAATCCGGCTAATACCCAATTAACTATTCGTCGTAACAATAATACAACGGCAACTGTGGTTATGTATTCCATGGTAGGACAAGCAATCGAATCTTTTGTACTAAGCGACGCAGAAACAACACTCGATATTTCGTCGTTAAACCCCGGTGTTTATTGGATCAATATAAAAACAAATGAGCAGGTAAGTTCAATACGCTTTGTAAAACAGTAGTTGTTTTTTTACTTCCCCGCAATGTCACCTACCAAATAACTTATCACAGACATTGTTTGCCACGGCAGGGACGTTGCGGAGAATCATCGTGTTTACACTTCCCCGCAATGTCACCTGCCAAATAACTTATCACAGACATTGTATGCCACGGCAGGGACGTTGCGGTGAACCAATGATAATACTCGTTTAAATTCTATCCTAAACGTATATTCTTGATGCTGGAAATCGTGTATATTCATCGTTTAAAATAATAAAACCTTTATGCATCTACGATTTTTGAATTGGGTTGCCCTATGCATTTTCCCATTCTCCGTGTTTTCTCAATCGGCCGATTCTACGCAACAATCCATTCTTTATTTTAACGATGGAGAGGCCCAAGTAGTGAATGCGTTTTCTGATGCCAAGACATGGATTAAAGAAGAGCTATGGGTTGAAACCACGTTTGATACAGACTTTGATGGCAAACCCGACCGAATGCATGTGTTTGTAACACGCCCAATGCAAACACAGTTGTCTAACATCAAACTTCCTGTGATTTATATGACGAGTCCATATTTTGGATTGAGTATTAAAAACTTATTAGGTGTTGGTGGCAATAAATACAATTGGTCGGTGGAACACGAATTGGGACAAGTTCCCAACGATAGAAAACATACCCGGTTTAAAACCAGAAGCAAACGGCCACTTATGTCGGCTATGTACGACAAACAATGGGTTCCTCGTGGATATATTATGGTCTATTCCTCGTCGCCTGGCACGGGAATGTCGGATGGTGCCCCAACCATTGCCGGTGAAAATGAATCCTTGGCGCCCAAAGCCGTTATTGATTGGTTGTGTGGACGGGCTAAAGGATATACATCACGAAATGGTTCAGATGAAGTGAAGGCTTATTGGTGTTCAGGAAAAGTAGGCATGACGGGCACTTCGTATGATGGTACCTTATGTTTAGCGGCGGCAACCACGGGCGTTGATGGATTAAAAGCCATCATTCCCGTAGCGCCGGTATCATCGTTTTATCATTATTATCGTTCCAATGGCTTGGTTCGTTCTCCACAAGGTTATTTAGGCGAGGATGCCGATGTGATGTACGATGTAATTAATACCGGCAAAAAATCGAATAGAAAAATAATCAACCGTGAAGTGCGCGATAAGATTATTCGTCCGGGTATGGATCGTATACGCGGCGATTACAATGCCTTTTGGGATGCCCGCGACTATGTAAAAAAAATAGATAACATGAAAGCGGCCTTGTTGATGGCCCATGGTTTTAACGATTGGAATGTAATGGCTGAACATAGTTATCGGTTTTATAAAGCCGCTAAAGAGAAAGGACTTCCTACTCAATTGTTTTACCATCAGGGTGGCCACGGAGGCGACCCATCGATGACGATGATGAACCGATGGTTTACCAAGTATTTACATGGAGTAGATAATGCTGTTGAATTAGATACTCCTGTTGTTATTTTTAGGGAAAAACAAACTACCCCTACAAAGTATTTACAATATCCTGATGCTGCAGCGCATGATGTAACTTTTTATGTTCATTCGGTTACGCAAGGTGATGGACAATTACAGATGCAAAAACCAAACGCATCACAAACTCAATCGTTTATTGATGATTATCGCATTCCAGGTCTTAGGATGCTAGATTCTATTAATGCCAAACATCGTTTGTTGTTTGTTACACCCCCTTTAAAAAACGACCTTCGATTATCGGGAATTCCTAGTATGAAACTGGCGGTATCGTCGAACAAACCAGCCGCCAATGTTTCGCTATATTTAGTGGCTATCAATCCGGATTCAAGTAAGAAAGCACCTTATGTATTAAAGCTCATCAATCGAACCTGGGCCGATCCGCAGAATCATGAATCGCTGACCGTATCCAAACCCATGGAGCCTAATCAGTTTTATATACTGAATGTAAACTTCATGCCCGATGATGAAGTGATCCCGAAGGGGGCTCGCATAGCATTGATGATTTTTTCGAGCGATAAGGAATTTACCTTACATCCTAAACCGGGTACGCAATTGACGGTCGATTTGAATCAATGTGCATTGACATTGCCATTGGTAGGCAGGGATGCCATTTCTTATTTTGATTGGAATAAATAAATTGAATAATTATGTAGGGGTGTAGAGCCAGGGTATGCCCTGGCTCTACCGTTGAAAAATGATAATTCGTTGAATGGCTGCCGTGCCTGTAGGGCTTGGCCCGACCTCAGGAGGGCGGTAGCGGAGCGGACCCCGGAAGGGACGGATATTGGCCGAAGAAAGTTCATTGGCTCACAGCCCCAAGACAGTAAGCAGAATCAGCGAACTGAAAACAGAGGAAACTGCTTACTGCTTCTGTTAACAGTTCCCTGCTAATGGTCGGTTGGTACGTCTACGGGCCCTTTCTTTTTGTAACGAATCAGCAACGTGATGGGAATACAAATTAAAATTACCACGCCCACCATCATGAAGCCTTGGTTGTAACTCACTAAGGTGTATTGGCGAAACAAACTGCCTTCTAGCATTTTGTGGGCGAGGTCGGTAGCTTGTTGCATATCGTACCCACGTGCGAGGAAATTTTGTTTCATAGCGAGGAGTCGCTCGTTGGTAGCCTCATTGTACGGATTGATATAGCCCAACATGTTGTTTCGGTTTTCGGCCACCAAATGAATTAAATACACGTTGATTAAGGCAATACCCAATGCACCGCCCAACTGCCGAATCATATTCGCCAAGGCCACCGCTTGGGCCATGTCTTTCCCTTGCAACCCACCAATGGCCAAGGCCAAAATTGGCGACATCATAAAGGCGAGTCCAATGCCACGTAAGGCAAACGGAAAATACAAATCGCTTTCGCTGGTGTCGAACGAAGAACGCGATAACATCATCAAGAATACAAAGGTGATGAGCACACCCACAATAATTATTTTCTTTGGGTTTACGCCGTTGTTGAGCATTTTGCCTACTAATGGCATGGAGAAAGCGGCAAACAAGGCACTTGGTATCATGAACACACCGGTTTGGGTGGGCGTCCAACCCAAGGATATTTGTGCAAACAAGGGGAATATAAAGACGGTACCAAACAACAACATGCCGAGCATTAGGTTCATAACGCTACCCATTACTAAATTGTAACTTCGGTAGAGCCGAATATTCACCGCAGGATAATCGATGCGTAATTCGCGAATAATGAAGGCAATTAAACCAACAACCGCCAACAAGGACACTAAAATAATTTCGTTGCTTTCGAACCAATCGTGCGCACTGCCTTCTTCCAATACATATTGCAAGGCCCCTACGGCCATCACCAGAAAAATAATACCCCACCAATCTATTTTTCGTGGCTTTTCAGCGCCGGGTCGGTCTGTGATATAAGTCCACGATAAAAAGGTGGCTACTATGCCAATAGGAATGTTGACAAAGAAAATCCAATGCCAACCGATGTGTTCGGTAATATAGCCGCCGAGGGTGGGGCCAAAGGTTGGTCCCATAATCATCCCCATGCCGAAGATGGCATTGGCAGTGCTCATTTTTTCGGGCGGGAAGGCGCCAATTATAATTGTTTGTGCTGTTGATAATAAACCACCGCCGCCCAAGCCTTGAATGAAACGCCAAAATACGAGCGTCCATAAACTGTCCGATAAGCCGCACATCAACGACGCAAAGGTGAAAATAATAACCGATGCGGTGAAGTACACACGTCGTCCAAATAAATCGGACAGCATACTGGTGAGAGGAATAATGATAACGTTCGAGATGGCATACGACGTGGTAACCCAAGCAATTTCGGTGGTGGTGGCGCCAATACTACCACTAATTTCGCGCAGCGATACATTCACAATGGTGGTATCGATGAGCTCAAGGATGGCGCAACTGATGGCCGTAATAACGGTAATCCATTTTACAAACCCGGTGGGGTAGGTGTTGGGTGTGGTTGTATTCACTGTTTCCTGTTCCTGTTACTGTTACTGTACCTCTTCCTGTAATTATTTCGTCTTCACCTCTACCTTCACACTCAAACCCGGAAAGAGTTTATTTCGCAAGCCCGACGGAATATTCACAAGGTCGATACGAACAGGCACACGTTGTGTGATTTTTACAAAATTACCGGTGGCATTATCGGGAGGAAGTAATGAAAACTTCGCGCCGGTGGCTCCACCAATACTTTCAATTTTTCCTGTCATGTTTTCGTTCGGGAAAGCATCTACCTTAATGCTCACGGCTTGTCCCGCAAGCATATCGTGCAATTGCGTTTCTTTAAAATTAGCCAATACAAACAAATGTTCAATATCAACGGCCGAACATACGGGCGAACCTGCGGCCAAGTATTGTCCGCGTTCAATGCTCTTTTTCGAAATAATGCCATCGAAGGGCGCCAATACAAACGTGTTGTTGTACTGATTACGAGCAAGGGTTAATTCCGCTTCACGTTGTTTCATTTGTGCTTCGGCCAAGGCTATCTGCGCTTGTTGTCCACGGGCCGCCGATTGCGCTCCTTTCACTTGTGAGGCCGAGGCGGCGGCTTGTTGTAAGGCTCCTTGGTATTGTGCTTTCGCTGTTTTCAATTCGGCGTCGGCCATCTCGTATTGCTGACGCGTAGCGGCATCGTCGCGCAACATGTTGCCGATGCGTGTAAAATCTTTTTCGGCCCGTTGTAAGCGCGCTTGCAAACCACTGATATTTTCGTTGGCGGCATTTTTATTTTGTTCGCTGGCAGATGCATTGGCATTGGCCGAACCGGCCCCCGACACCGCCATTTGATATTGCGCTTTCGCTCCGGCTAATGCCGCTTCGGCTTGTTGCCATTTCGCATAGTAATCTACCGGGTCAATCAATACCAAGGTGTCGCCTTCACGAACACGTTGATTGTCTGCAAACCGAACTTCCTGCACAAAGCCTTGCACAGTAGTTCGAACAGGTACAATCATCGCATCGAGTTGGGCATTATCGGTTTTTTCTTTGCCCCGATTACTCAGGTATATCCAAGCGCTTACGCCTAGGCCCAATAAAACCACTACACCTAAAATGTATTTTTTCTTGTTGTTCGATTCGCTTTTGTTAGGCGCATTATGTTCTTGCATAGTATATCCAATGAGGGTGTTGTAAAAAATAAATTATTGTCCTAAGGCGGTGATATAATTTTCAATGGCCATCAACCATTGAATTTCATGAAGGGTTTGATTTAATCGGGCTTGTGTTTCCGCATTGAGTTCTACTAAATAATCGGATGGAGTAATTACACCATTATCCAATTGACTCGCCGCCGAACGTTTTATTTCTGCTTTGGTACGAACAATCTCGGTATCTAATTTAATTAAATGCTCCAGCTTACGGACTTCCATATTTTTTTGCCACAAATCACTTTTCAAGTTCAATTCAAATTCGGCTTGTTTGGCGGCCACAATTTTTTGGTTCAGAGTCACATCTTGTTTCTCTTTGCCTAAGGTATAATAAGCACTCAAATTCCAATTGAGTCCAATACCCACCAAGCCATAGGGCCTAAATTCGTTGTTCAAAAAATTAAATCCCGGTCGACCATAATAGCCTCGTCCGAATACAAATACCTTGGGTAAGGCAATCGATTGAATATAGTTTACGCGGGTTTGCAATTGATTACGTTGTAAATTAAACAAGGTATTTTCAGGCCTGCGAATGGGATTGTTGTTGTCTACCAACATGGGTTTAGGACGCTCCAACTGGGCGGATGTATCGATAGTTTGTTGGGTATACAACGAAAGCAATTGGCAACCTAACACCCGATTAAAACGGATTTCCTCCAGCTTTTGTTGCGTACTTAATTTCTCCGATTCAATAATCAAATAACTGCTTTTCAACGCGGCGCCTTGGTCTACTGCAGTTTTCACTTTCTTGCCGCGTGCTTGCAAATCGCTCAACCGTAAATTTAAAATTTGTTCGTTCTCTTGTAGAAACAATAAGTTTCCGAAAATACCATTTACACGTTCTTTTAATTTTAATAATTCCACATCCACCTGCGTTTGTTGCATATCGCTTTGCATCGATTCCATTTCTTGTTGCTTCCGAATAACGCCCCAATCGTTGATGGTTTTTTTCATTTCCACCCCAATGGCATACTGGTCGGGTTTCTGCTGAAAGCCGGTCGTTCCCGAACCGGGAATATTAAATTGGGTTACTTCGCTTTGGTAAGTGGCTTGTCCGGTAACACTCAATTGCGGCATATTTAACATGCCCGTTTCGTGCCATTTATTGGCTTGTAATTCTTTGTAATAGGCTTGTTGTTGAAGCAGGGGGTAATGCTCGCGACTCAATCGTTGCACATCGTTCAGCGTGAGCGACGACATCGGTTGTGCTTCCAAAACAAGGTTTGGAAAACAAATAATCAATAATGCAATCAAACGGTATATAGGGTTCATGATCGAGCGGGATCTTTTTTTAATAAATGAATAAGGGTGTCGGCCACATGCGAAGGGTAGAGGTTCATCAGTTGTTGAAATTCAGTTTCATTTTGGCCCATGGTATACCGAAACATATTCCGATTTAAAAGAGGGTAGGCACATAATGCATGCAAATAAATAAAAATCAGTTTCGGATCGGTGCCCTGAATTTCGCCCTTTGCCACCAACGATTCAAAATATGTAATAAAACGCGCTTTGATTTTCCCCTTTCGATGGCGTTTCAATAATTCAGGGTTACGGTTGATTTCGCCTAAAATAAATAGAAGCGATTCGCGTTGCAAGAAGGCAAAAAACTGATGCACAAAACGGCGCAGTTTATCTTCCCAAGGTGCATCGGCATTATCCCACGTAGAAACGAGCGACATAAAATCGTTCATCGTATCGTTGAAAATGCGGTCGAACAAATTCTCCTTGCTTCTAAAATAATAATGCAAAGACGCCTTGCTCATACCCGCTTCGTCGGCAATTTGCTGCATACGTGCGCCGGTATAACCATGATGTTCAAACACCTGGCGAGCCGCTTTTAAAATAGCTGTTTCTGTATCGTTTTCAATATGCACCATTAACCGATTGGTTTGACCATTTGGTCAGTAAAGGTAAATGAAAGTATGAATACAGACTAAAATATTTATCATACTGATGTTTGGAAGAGGTTGGAGCCCGGCACCATCTCTTTCTTCAACGCCCGTCTTGCTGTTCGCTGCAAGTCCTCTCCGCCTGAGGCGGATGCGGGCTTTCCGCTACCATCAAGGCTATTTTTTCAGCGCCTGGAACATTATTTAGCAGGAAGAGATCCGTAGGGGCGCGCCCTCGTGGCCGCCCGTTAAACTTCAGGAACAGAAACAGTGTCGGTGAACAGTGCTTTCATACCCGCAACGTCCTCGCTATACCATTCGGTGTAATCGTAATAAATTTTGGCGAGTGACGATGCGGAGAAAATATTGTGTAATTCTGTAATCCTGCAATCCTATAATTCTATAATTCTGTAATCCTGTAATCCTGTAATCCTATAATCCTGCAATCCTATAATCTTATAATCCTGCAATCCTGAAATCCTATAATCCTGAAATCCTATAATCCTGTAATCCTGTAATCCTGTAATCGTGTCCAGCACGATCAGGAGCAGAAACAGTGTCAGGAACAACACAATGCTGTTCGAGATGTTCGGCTTTGCCGGCATCTCGAACATAGTTATTAATAATCACAGAGGACATGAAGTTGATCGTGGTAAGTATTACAGAGGAATGCCTACGGCATGAGGCGATGGGTTGTATCAATGAGCAGAAACAATGTGAGGGAACAGTGGTTATGCTCGTATTTCATCAATAACTTGATTATCTTTATTTTTTAATGTTTCTAAAATGATTACTGTTCGCAATCAAGGGAATACTTTATCGAAACCTATGCAATATGCCGGTCTGATATTGCTTCATCCATTTTTATTATCTTTCTTCAAAAATATTGGTGTGTTGAATGACAATGAAACCAATATTTCATCTAAAAAATACAATTTATCATTTCATTCGCTATTCTATTTGGCAACAGGTCATTCGTATAGCCATAACGACGATATGATTTTTATCAAATGGTTTCTAAATATTCCAGATGAATTCAACATCGATTTACATTTCGAACTTGACGAAGCCATTAAAAATGAAGCCGATACATTACTTTGTTCAGTGATTGAACATTGGTCAAGTCTAAAGAATATTTCAAACGATGGATTAAGGGAAATGTTTTTACATCGTTCCGCAATTTTAACGGAGAAAGAAGATTGTTTTATGCTTTTTTGGGATAGTAAATCAATTGACGTACTAAAGGAACAATTACCGTGGAATTTAAATTTATTTCGTGTTTGTTGGAAACCTAAAATGATTCGTTCAGATTGGTAACGTAATGTCCTATTGAATTTCCGGTAATATCTACGCTTCAATATTTATTATATATCTAACGTCCTCGCCAAACTAAACTATATAATTATAATAAATTTGGTGAGTGACGATGCGGAGAAAATACTGTGTAATCCTGTAATCTTATAATCCTGTAATCCTATAATCCTGAAATCCTATAATCCTGAAATCCTATAATCCTATAATCCTGTAATCCTGCAATCCTATAATCTTAAAATCTTATAATCCTGTAATCCTGTAATCCTGCAATCGTGTCCAGCATCTATACTATCTAATAGATAATAGAATAAAAAAAGCGACGAGGCTTTTCATCCTCATCGCTTCCTAAATGTTTATTTTATAATTTATACCCCCAACGTTTTCCGCACCGTATCCAACAAATGCATCACTTCTTCGTGGGTGTTGGCTTCGGCGTAAACACGCAACAAGGGCTCGGTACCCGAAGCGCGGATCATCGTCCAACAATCGTTGTTGAGGGCGTATTTAAACCCGTCGATCGTTATTTCCTCTTGTACCGTAAACTCACCAAAGTTTTTAATGCCTGCTTGGCAACGTGCTATGGCTTCTTGTTTGGCGGCTTCGGTGAGGGTTAAATCGGCTCGTTCGTAATGGAACTCACCCACCAAGGCATAAATTTCTTTGCACAATTCGCTGAGACTCTTGCCGGTTTTGTGCATGAATTCGTAAATCACCAAGCCATCGTAAATACCATCACGTTCAGGAATGTGTCCTTTCACGCTGATCCCGCCACTTTCTTCGCCACCTACCAATACATCTTCGTGCATCATAATTTCGCTGATGTATTTGAAACCAATCGGTGTTACTTCGCAAGGCAAATTGTACAAGGCACATAATTTATTTACACGCAAGGTCGTAGAAGCGGCGATGGCCACTTTGCCCGTCATATTTTTATACTTATGTAAATACTGAATCAACAACAAAATGATGTGGTGCGAATCCACGTAGTTGCCGTTTTCGTCGTACAAAGCAATACGGTCGGCGTCGCCGTCGTTGGCCAAGCCCAACTTTAATTCAGGGGTATTTTT
>JBIKQE010000207.1:0-4297 GCA_044349815.1 Chitinophagaceae bacterium
CGTGAGCTCCGTAGGAGCGGCACATCGTTAGCAAAACATCGTCGTATCAACCAAACCGTGAGCTCCGTAGGAGCGGCACATCGTTAGCAAAACATTTTTATTTGGCGAATTCTTCCTCGCATCTTGAACGGTAGATAATTCTCGTTCTGTGAATCGCTTCCGCGCTTTATTCCGCGGCCAATGTTGCGTTAGGGATTGAAGTGGAAAGCTCCGCCTCAGGCGGACTTGGAACGGAAAGCCCGACCGCCGTAGCCAAGCGCGAGAGCATAGCGGGAGCGCGGGCTATGGCGGGAACGCCCAAAAAAAAATCGGACAAACTGGTGTTCGTCCGATAATGATTTTATGGATGTTGTTCGTACTAGTGTACTATCTTCTCTTCCATCACGAGGGGCTCCATTCCGTTCTTTACGCGGTAGTCGTTGATGGCTGCTTTGATGGCGTCTTCGGCCAATACTGAGCAGTGAATTTTTACCGGAGGTAAATTCAATTCTTCTACGATGTCCATATTATCGATGCTTACGGCTTCGTTGATCGATTTGCCTTTCAACCATTCGGTAGCTACGCTCGACGAGGCAATAGCCGAACCGCAACCAAAGGTTTTGAATTTAGCGTCTTTGATAATGCCGGTAACTTCGTCTACTTCAATTTGTAAACGCATTACGTCGCCACATTCGGGCGCACCTACTAAACCGGTTCCTACGGTGTTCTTACTTTTATCGAGCGTTCCTACGTTACGCGGGTTGTTGTAGTGTTCAATTACTTTATCGGAGTATGCCATTCTATTTGCAGTTTAGGTTGCAAAAATAGTACAACATCTACGTTTAGCCATCGCAATATGTTTTTTTTACCTTTTTCTTTTCCTATAGGGCATGGGGTTCCGTCTATACCGTTAAAAATTATTCAAAATACCGCGCCGCGCCGCCTGTACGAATATCTTTGCAGGGCATGTGGCGTTTTGAACACCCCGAATTTTTATGGGCTTTGGTCCTAATACCCCTACTGGGCTTGCTTTACCGTTGGCGCCATGCGCTACAGGTACGTTCCGAACAACAGTTGGGTGGTTTACAACGCGTGCAACAATTGGTGCCCGGTTACTTTGCGCAACGGCATCTGTACCAATGGATTTTATTGGCGGGTGCTTTTTTATTTGGCATCGTGGCCTTGGCCAACTTGCAATCGGGCTTGAAAACGGAAAAAATAAAACGAAAAGGCATTGATGTGATGCTTTGTTTGGACCTCAGCAACAGTATGCTGGCCACCGACCTCGCCCCGAACCGGTTGGAACGGGCGAAACAATGGCTCAATCGGTTGCTGAATGCCATGCCCAATAACCGTGTTGGACTTATTGTATTTGCGGGAAATGCCTATGTATTGGTGCCCCTCACCAACGACCATGCCGCGCTTAAAATGAACTTGGCCGATACCAAACCCGACCAAATGCCTACGCAAGGAACCTCCTTGGGCGAGGCGCTGGCCATGGCGCGCAGCCGTTTTAACCCTGAAGAAGCTCGCTTTAAAAGTATTGTGTTGTTGAGCGATGGCGAAGACCACGAAGAGGCCGCCCTTAGCGAAGCGGAAACCTGCGCCAAGGCAGGTATTACCATTTCAACGGTGGGTATTGGCACCCCCGAAGGGAGTCGGATTCCGGACCCAAGCGGCGGTGTTAAACAAGATCGGAACGGACAAGCCGTGATTTCTGTTTTAAACGAACGTATTCTTCAAGAAATTGCACAGGTAGGTAAAGGGACCTATTTGCCCATCAACCGCACCGAGGCTGAATCGTTAGCCCGTACCTTGAACAATACGCAACAAGGCACCTATAGCGACATTGAAACCACGGAATACAAAAGCTATTTTACGGTATTTGCCTTTTTATCGTTACTGTGTTTATTGCTCGAACAAAACGTGGAAACACTATTCCGAAAAAAAACCGGGAGGGCTTATGCGTAAGCTTTTCTGTATTGGCTTGATGGGGGTTTTGAGCAGTTCGATGCTTGATGCCCAAACACGCAACCGTTCTATTTACGAAGGAAATGCCGCTTATGAAAAAGGGCAATTTAAAGAGGCCGAGGCTAAATACCGTCAAGCCTTCAACACGCAAAAAAGCAACGAAGCGGCATACAATTTAGGCAATGCTTTGTATGAACAAAAGTCGTTTCAGGATGCGGCGGCTGTGTATGAACACAGTGCCAAGAACAGTGGACAATCGTTGCTTCGTGCCAAGGCTTGGTATAACAAAGGGAATACGGCCTTGAGCGAAAAAAAATACCAAGAGGCCATTGCCGATTATAAACAGGCGCTTCGCGAAAACCCATTGTTGAATGATGCTCGTTACAATTTAGCGTATGCCCAAACGATGCTGAAGAAACAAGCACCACCACCGCCGCCCAAAAAACAAGAAGAAAAGAAAGATTCGGATAAGAAGGATTCGGATAAGAAGGATTCGGATAAGCAGCAAGACCAAGCACAGCAAGCTCCTTCGAGCAAGTTAAGTAAAGAGCAAGCCGATGAATTGTTGAATGCCTTGCAACGGGAAGAAAAAAAAGTACGCGAGAAAAAAGAAAAACAAAAAGGGCATCCGGTTTCGCCGGAAAAAGATTGGTAGCTTAAATGCTTAAAAAGGTTTTTGCCTGTTCGGCGATATAGCCCCAGAAAAAAGTTTGATAAAAATCCGCATTGTTGTTGGCGGGTTTTTTATTGGCGAGGTCAATTATTTCGTTAGCAAAAGCATCCCATTGATGATCGGGTACAATGCGTAAGCGCCCACCGGTAATGGCGGGATCTACACCTATAGCGCCGTTGGCGGTAGACACGGCACACTTTCCAAAACCGAGGGCTTCCACCAATTTGGTTTTTATACCGCCACCATCGATGAGGGGATTAAGAAAAACATCGCAGGCTTTGAAATACAAATCGATATCGGGTACAAAGCCGGCATAATGCACGTTTAAATGGGTGTACTCATTTAAGTTGTTCATGTGCGGTGGTAAATGTTTACCACAAACCATGAATTGATACGAGAACGATGCCGCCTGCAAGCGAGGCAGAATATGGTGCAAAATAAAATTCAACGCATCGAGGTTTGGACCGTAATTAAGGGTGCCGTTAAAGAACAATATTGTATCGTTAGCCTTGAAGTCGTAGAGCGTTTGCAGTTCCTTGCGGGCCGAAATACATTCTTGTTCGTTGGGCATTTGGGCGGTTTCGATGCCGTATGGAATGAGGTGTGTATGTTGTTTGGAGAGGCCATAATGTTTGATGGCATAATCGGCATCGGTTTGTGTTTTAAACCAAACCTGATGGGCTGTTCGGAACGCCAAGGCTTCGTAGAGCCACAACATAGGCCACCACCATTTACCCATACTTTTAAATCGGGTGGCTTCGATGTTGTGGGCATGCACCACTAATTTATACGGCGTAAATAACCTACATAAAATTATAAGCCAGGCATAATAAGGATGCTCGAAAAGCAAGTGAGTGGCTTGATGCTGTTTAGCCGTATGGCGCAACGTAAAGAATAGCGCAGGGTTGGCATAACGCGATGCTGAATTGCTAATTTTTGCATGTACCGGATAGGCCGCATTGTGTTCGTTATTTGCGCGTGTGGTGAGCACCGCCAAAGGCAATTGCTTGCAGAGGTACTGATAAAAAAGCGCAATCCCTTTTTGTCCGCCCATATGCGCAGGAAAAATTTGGTACGGCACCAAGGCAAGCAAGCGAACAGACATAGATTACAAAGATAAGGGGAATAGTAGAGGAACAGAAACAGTGTTGGGGAGCGGGATTGTAGGGGCGCACAAAATCAGGAACAGAAACAGTGTCGGGGAAACAGAACCGTAGGGGCGTGCAAAATCAGGAACAGAAACAGTGTCGGGAAACAGAACCGTAGGGGCGAGCCCTTGTGGCCGCCCGTTAAAAATGAGAGCGGGAAACCGAGCGGGAGCGGGGGGGATTGGCACCCCCGCGTGGCCGCACGAACACGATTATAAGATTAAAGGATTATAAGATTATCTTCTCCGCATCGTCACTCGCCAATAATAGATTGCAGATGCATTGTGGTTAAACGGCGAGGACGTTGCGGTTGGGAAAAGAATGAGAATGGGAATAATCAGAAACAGTGTCGGGAAACAGCGCTGATGAAAGAGAATTGGTTGAAGGGCTGCAGGATGCGCAGGGGAAGCAACGCAGTGCGGGAGCGAATGCGGGAGCGCTGTGAAGCCGAAGCGAAGCGGAGCCCGTAGCAGCCTGATAATAGCTCAATAAAAAGGGGCTGATGACAGCCCCTAAAAAAAATAAT
>JBIKQE010000208.1:0-4269 GCA_044349815.1 Chitinophagaceae bacterium
CTGGTTTTTTTTATATCTACTTCAAAGGTATTCCCGCATTTGCTACTTATACAGGCACATGGCTTGGTTATAAAGGCGAGTCGATTACCTATCGTTTGCAGCGCTGGTTGCTTAAAAAAGTATATCCAGGGCCTGTTTTTGTATACGATTTTGCCGTAAAACATCCTCGAATATTTCCTACAATAAGCCCGTCTTATGCTCGTGTTGATTGGGAGCAAGAAACGGAGATGGTAAAAGAAAAAATACTTCGTATCAAACAACGAGGCGAGAAAGACCCTTTGTATTTAGTAAGTGTAGGCGCTTTAACCCCATATAAAAATCATATTTTATTATTGAAAGCGTGTGTTCAACTTAAAAAGGCGGGACAGCCATTTGTGTTATTTATAGCGGGTCAAGGCAAGCTCCACGATACATTACTGACATTTATTCATAATGAAGGGTTACAAGACCAAGTGAAGTTACTAGGTGTTATTCCGCAAGAGGCACTTCGTACATATTATCGAAACGCCGATTTCGTTATACAACCATCAATCATTGAAGGGTACGGTAAAGTGCCCGTAGAAGCTATGTTTCATGGGGCTGTACCCTTGTTAAGCTCGGTAAGCATACATCCTTATTTTGTGGGTAAAAACAACGAACGAGGTGCCCTTTTCGAACTGCAAAATCACGAACAATTGGTTGAATCCATACATAAGTTCACAAGTAATTTAGGGGCATGGGAAAACGCTTTAATGGCGGCTAGAACCTTCAGTAAAGAGTTTACCACAGAAGCCTGGACGAACAGTATCATTACGGTGTTAAAAGAAAAAGGAATTTATACCTAACTTTGTCCACTATGGTCACTGCTTTACCTCAATCTATCCAAAAAACTAAGGAAGATAAAAATTTTCTTAGGAACGTGATGCTTTATCAAGGAGCTGGGGTTATACTCGGCTTTGGGATTATTCCTGCGCCCGTTTTGATGTTAGGTTTATTGGTGGTTATTGGGTTGATGATTTCCAGGATGACGCAAAAGCGATTGCCCGATTCTATCCACATGTTGTTAATCCTTCATTTTTTACAACCATATACGCGCACCTATATTAAGGGGTTACCCTACTTTTTTGTAGAGTTGAATACCATCATTTTTGTAATGCTATATTTGAGGGAGTATGCTACCCAAACAGTAACAGAGTTACGAACAGTATTAACCTTGATATCGGTGTATTTTGTATTGGAGGTAGTTAGCTATACGGAATATTCCGAATGGATGCATTACCGAGCTGTATTAGGTAATTCATTGGCGCTAACCATGTTGGTCTATGCAGGTGTTAAACGTACAAAAGTCCATATTCCCCTCGAAGTGATTATTCGATCGATGCTTATGTGTGGGTCCTTATTGGCTGGTATTATTTTGAGTGCGCATTTACGTGGAAATATTGAATATGGCTCAGAATCGAATTTTGAGGCTAGTAATGGTATGGGACCCGTACAGTTGAGTTTTTATTTAGCATTAACAGCATTTCTATTCTTTTATAAATTTTTTAATGAAAACGATTCTAAGAAAAAATTGTTTTTTGTAGGTCAGATGCTTGTGGTGGCTGGTCTATCGGCACTTACCTTTTCGCGTGGTGGTTTGTACTTTTTGGGCGCTTACGCCGCTTTCTATTTATTCTTTAATTCGCATAAATTTTCAAAAGCAAAAAATTCAACCTATATGGCATTGGTATTTATTCCGATGGTATTTTTCGCTTACACAACCATTATTAAAATAACCGACAATAAAGTAACCGAACGTTTCAATGAAGAAGGTACCGGTAATCGGGATTTATTGCTAGAATATGGACTGCAAATTTTTGCTGAAAACCCGGCCTTTGGCGTAGGCACATCCGGCTTCTTCGAATATGTTAGTCAGGCCCGTTTGTGGGGAAAAAAATCGGGAGCCCATAACGAGTTTGTTCGATCGTTAGCAGAACATGGTCTGTTGGGTGGCATTATTTATTTTGGTTTTGTAATTGTTACTTTTACAGGAATCAAACAACGTCGATTGCCACTTGATGAGAAGTCGGTGTATTACATTTTTATGTTTAGTTACATAGCGGGCACTATTCATAACGGGCAAAAAATTGGGTTGCAATGTTTTATGGTTTTTTTAGCCATTAGTCCACTCACCAGTTCGACGTTTAAAAGCGATCCAATTGCTGCATTCCGACCAAAGTCGATCAAGTCTAACGTTAAAATGGTTCCCAAGGCCTAATTTTCAAGCGAATTCATGCAAATTGTATATATCGGAAATCGTTTAGCCCGATGGGGGTATACCCCAACATCTGTGGAAACCTTGGGTGAGCGTTTACGAGAACTCGGAGAGGTTATTCCTTATTCCGATAAACGAAATACATATATGCGTTTGTTCCACATGTTAAGTGGTATATGGCGTCATCGTTCAACCGCTGATGTAGTAATTATTGATACCTATAGCAGTTCGGCATTTTATTTTGCTTGGCTTTGCGGATTGTTGTGTGGTTTTTTAAAGTTGCCCTATGTGCCGGTATTACGAGGAGGCGATTTGCCAAAACGTTTGCAACATTCTCCTAAATTATCGCAGTGGTTTTTTGGTTCTGCTTTTCGTTTAGTGGCCCCATCGAATTATTTGTACCATCATTTTGTTGAAGCGGGGTTTAAGCAAACCCAAATTATTCCCAATTATATTGATATTCAAAATTATCCTTTTAAACATCGCGTTCATCCGGTTCCTAAAATACTGTGGGTACGGTCGTTTCACAAAACGTACAACCCGAATTTAGCCGTGGATATTTTAGTTTTGTTTAAAAAACAATTTCCGTCTGCGGAACTATGTATGGTAGGTCCCGATAAAGATGGTTCATTGGCCAAGTTTTTAATTTATGCAGAACAAAAGGGTGTAGTAAACGATATAACCATCACCGGTAAGCTTGAAAAAAAAGATTGGATTGCTTTGTCGGAAGCGTACGATTTATTTCTTAATACAACCGATTTTGATAATACGCCGGTAAGTGTGATGGAAGCTATGGCCTTGGGCATGTTGGTAGTTAGCACCAATGCAGGAGGGGTTCCTGCAATTATCAACCATCAAGAAGAGGGAATGATTTTTCCGTGTGGTGATGCACATGGCGGTGCCGATGCGTTGGTTGCTTCCATGGGCCAAACAATCGCTGAGAGCTTATCGGCATCCGCACGTCGACGGGCCTCTTCCTGGGATTGGCAAGTGGTTAAATCACAATGGGATGTATTGTTGCAGGGGTTGTCAAGAAAATAAAAAAGGATAGTAAGTTACATGAAGATAACGTATTTGTATCAATATTTTGGCACCCCCAAAGGGAGTTGGAGTACACGTGTGTATGAGCTTTCCAAACGTTGGGTTCAGGCGGGTCATGAGGTAACCGTAATAACTGCACCTTACGAAAAATCGGATACACGTGCGAATGGTTTTGTTTCCGAACAATGGGTTGAAGGAATTCGATTAATTGTAATTGATTCGGGCGATGATAACCGTATTGCCATATGGAAACGAGTTTGGCGTGCTGTTTTATTTGCCGTTGTAAGCTCTTATTTAAATTTACGAACAAAGGCCGATGTTGTGGTTGCTAGTTCAGGGCCTATAACAGTTGGCATTCCGGCTTTGATAGGTAACTGGTTTAAAAAAGCACGATTTGTATTTGAAGTGCGCGATTTATGGCCCGATGGTGGTATCGAGATGGGATTGATACAGGGGTCTTTAAAAATCAAATTAAGTCGTTGGTTTGAACAACAATGTTATGCTGCGGCCGGTTTAGTAATTACATCATCAGTTGGTCAAAAGGAGCATATTGCTAAACGATTTCCAAAGATGGCCATTCAAGTGATTCCGCATGCTACCGATTTGAAGTTATTTCGGCCACTTCCTCGAATTGCATGGCCCTATGAAGGGCATTTCAAGCATGTATTCTTGCATATAGGATCGTTGGGTTTTATACATAACACACAATTTATTGTTGAGTCTGCTCGCTTTCTTAAGCAAATGAACCGAAACGATATTGGTATTGTTTTTATTGGCGAAGGTAGCGAGCGTCATGCCATGGAAGCGTTGGTTAAGCAATACGGTTTAACGGAGATGGTTTTGTTTTGGGGAATTCGCTCGAAACATGATGTAGCGGAAGCATTACACTATGCAACAGCCACTTTGTTTAGCACACTCAATAATCCTGTTCAAAACACCTGCAGTCCAAATAAACTATACGATTCCTTTGCTGCAGGTATTCCCGTTATACAAAC
>JBIKQE010000209.1:0-4259 GCA_044349815.1 Chitinophagaceae bacterium
CACCGGTAATAATCACAATATTGGCCCATGTTAACGCGGCATCAAGCGCTTCACGAATATCAGGTGCATCATCGCCAACAGCCACCCGATGACGAACACGAATACCTAATTCGTTCAAGCCTTTGGCTAACCAAGCCGAATTGGTATCGATGGTTTGCCCCATCAACAATTCATCGCCAATGGTTATAATACAACATTGCGGACTCATAAAGCAGTCGAATTAAAGTGTGGGGCTAAAAAATCAATGAGCACCTGCGGCATGGGCACCCGCTTTTGTGTTTTGGGGTCGTAAAACGTCAAGGTTACTTCGCCTTTATGAATCAATCGGCCTTTTTCGTTGTACAAATGATGATGGAAGGTAATGAACGAGGATGCCGGTTCGAAGCTTTCTAAACGGGTTTCAATGGTAATTAGCTCATCGTACAAGGCCGGACCAAGGTATTTGCATTGCATGCGCACCACCGGCATCACCACGCCCTCTTTTTCCATTTGGGCATAGGTATAGCCCGCTTCCCGAATCATATCGGCCCGTCCCATTTCAAAATAAAGGGCGTAATTCCCGTAATACATGAATCCCATTTGGTCAACTTCGCCGTAGCGCACTCGGGCGGTGGTAGTTCGTTTCAACATCGAGGCAAAAGTACGGCATTTCGAAGCCTAAATAAAAAATGGATGTACCTTTGCCCCCACGGCAGTCCGAAGAAATACTGCTCCAATTCAAATGCAAGCAACGCTAAGTCCAAAAGATTTCGTAACCGACCAGGAAGTTCGCTGGTGCCCGGGTTGCGGCGATTACAGTATTTTAAAGCAGGTTCAAACCGTTTTGCCAACCCTCGGCATCCCTCGCGAAAACATCGCCATTGTTTCGGGTATTGGCTGCTCATCGCGTTTTCCGTATTATATGAATACCTATGGAATGCATTCGATTCATGGGCGGGCAACAGCGGTAGCGAGCGGATTAAAAGCTACTCGGCCCGATTTAAGCGTTTGGATTGTTACCGGCGACGGCGATGCAATGAGCATTGGTGGAAACCACCTCATTCATTTGTTGCGCCGAAATTTCAATGTGCAAATTTTATTGTTCAACAACCAAATTTACGGACTCACCAAAGGGCAATATTCGCCTACCAGCGAGGAAAATAAAATCACGAAGTCTACGCCTTATGGTAGTTTAGATCATCCCTTTAACCCCGCCGCCTTGGCCTTGGGTGCCGACGCTACTTTTGTGGCTCGCAGTATGGATCGCGATACAAAACACCTTCAAGAAATGATTCGCCGTTCGCATGCTCACCAAGGAACTTCTTTTCTTGAAATCTATCAAAATTGCAATATCTTCAACGATGGTGCCTTTGAAGTATTCACCGAAAAAGGCTCGAAACCGGTTGAAACGCTGTATGTGGAACAAGGTCAACCTTTACGGTTTGGTGTAGATGGACAAAAAGGGATCCGATTGAATGGGCTTCACCCCGAAGTGGTGGACCTCGGAACTGATTTCAGTGCCGACGATTTATGGATACACGACGAAAGTGATGTATACAAAGCACAAACCCTTGTTCGTCTCTTCGACGATGTGCAACGCGATGGCCATTTCCCTCGTCCGTTTGGTGTTTTTTATGCAACCCAACGCGCCGTGTACGAAGAACAACTTCACGAACAAATTCAAAAAACAAAAGCCGCTAAAGGATTGCCTTCGCTCGATACTTTATTGGCCGGCAACGAAACATGGACGGTTTTGTAATGTTTCGGAATCGGGTAGCCGTCTTGTGGCTTGCTGTTGTTACAGTGCTTGTACTGGCATCGTCTTGCAACAACAACAAAGTGTGTTTAATACCCGATACTACATCGTTGCACATACAATTATCGCGTTGGAACGGTACCGCCTTCGTAGATACGTTTATGGCGCAAGGCCGCGTTTTTCATGGGCCACAAGGCAACATTATGAGCACATGGCAAAACACCACCCGATTTGCCTTGCCGATGCCTCCCGGCTTCGATTCCTTGCGTTTTTTAATTCAGGCCGATACGCTCGATATTATTCCCGAACACCAAGAGGTGGTTACCGTTTATTTTAACCGAAAATTGCGGTTTGTTTCCGGCTCCTGTGGGTACTTTACAGAATATACCTTGAATACGGTGCAATACACGGGTTATATTTTAGATACCGTCTACATTTCAACGCCTCAAGTTACCACCGACGTTAACCCAACCCATTTACGCTTTGTACTTAAATCGTAAATACCTTCTTTGTAGCCTCGGCGCCTGCTGGCTTTTTGGGCAAACGTTTTCGGCGCAGGCCGCCACCGATTCCTTGCGCGAAAAACAGCCTATGATTAGGTTGGGCGTTGATCTCAGCAAATTGGCCCTGCCGTTGTGGAAGGCCGATTACCGAGCCTTTGTATTTCAACTCGATAAAGCCATCAAACCCGATGTGTGTTTGGCCATTGATGCCGGTTGGGGACAATCGACGGCCCAAACCGATGCCCTGCAATACAAGGCCAACAATACCTTTTTGGCACTAGGCTTAGACAAAACTTTTTTTGAACGTTTGTTTACAGGCGACCGCGATAATGCGAGTATTGGCATACGCTACGGCCTCGCACCCGTTCGCCGCAGTGCCGCAACCTATACCATCAACGATCCGGTGTGGGGGTTGGTGCAAGGACAAATACCCGAGAAGCGTTTCATGGCCCATTGGTTCGAATTGTGTGGCGGGTTTCGGATGGAAATTGCCCATCATATTTTTGTGGGTTGGACGGTGCGCGCTAAAACATTAATCAACCCAAACACCGTGCGCGAATTGCCACCGGCGTATTTAGTGGGCTTTGGTCGCGGCGAAAAAAATCCGGCCTTCGATTATAATTTATACCTCATGGTTGGCATGGGCAAGCGCGTAAAAAAGTAATTGATTATGGCGAGGGCGAACAGTATTCGCCAACATGATTTTTTTTGAAGCGCATCGCCATCGCTTCGTTCAGCCATCGTCCCGCTTTCCGTGGCTACGCGGTAGCCTACTTCAATCGGGGCTATTTTATCATCGCCTGAATCAATCCTCATCTTAGCATTAGTGAACCCAAATATCAACGTGTATTAAGTTCTAAATTATGGTGGGACGGTGGCGACATGTGTGACAATTAGTTGGGGAATTTTGATTCGTGATGTTTCAGGCGCTGAGCCAATAGCCCCGGGTGTAGCGAAAAGCCCGCAAGCCGCCTCAAGCGGATGAGGACTTGCAGCGAAACACGGGAAGGGTGATGAGGAAGGCGATGCTGCTGCGCTTCAAAAAAAATCGGATAATAGGCTATTGGAAATTGGTCGGTTTGTTTCCTTATGCTCGCTGTTACTTTGCATAGAATTTTTTTTATGAATCGCTTACAATTTGAAACGTCGCCCTACTTGTTGCAACATGCCGAAAACCCCGTTGATTGGTACCCGTGGGGCGAGGAGGCTTTTGCTCGGGCGCAAGCTGAAAATAAACCGGTGTTGGTGAGCATTGGCTATTCGTCGTGCCATTGGTGCCACGTGATGGAACACGAGAGTTTTGCCTTGCCCGAAACAGCGGCTTTGATGAATGAATTATTTGTTTGCATCAAAGTAGACCGGGAGGAATACCCCGATATTGACCATGTGTACATGAACGCGGTTCAAGCGATGACGGGTTCGGGTGGATGGCCATTGAATGTGTTTGTATTGCCCGATAAACGACCTTTTTTTGGCGGCACTTATTTTCCGCCTGTAAGGGCTTATAACAGGGCTTCTTGGCGCGAGGTATTGATTAATATTTCGCAATACGTTTCGCAAAATCGGGCGGAGGTGGAGCAACAAGCAGGCCAACTCACACAACATCTTCAGCAGTTGGCCTTGCCGCGCGAAAAGCAAGTGGAAACCGAGTGGGATTTCGACGATACAGCAATGGTGCAGCAATTGATGTTGCAGGCCGATGCCGAGGATGGTGGGTTTGGCGGTGCCCCGAAGTTTCCATCCACGTTTGCCTTGCAATTGCTTACCCAAGTAGGGGCCGGAGCCAATAGGCCCGATGCCCGCGCTCATTGTTTACTGAGTTTAGAAAAAATGGCTCGTGGCGGTATTTACGATCACCTTCGGGGTGGCTTTGCTCGATACAGCACCGACCGTTCATGGTTTGCTCCGCATTTTGAAAAAATGTTGTACGACAATGCGTTGCTGTTGCCCTTGTATGCCCGCGCTTGGCACGAAACCGGCTTGCCTTTGTACAAGCAAATTGTAGAAGAAACACTGCGTTG
>JBIKQE010000210.1:0-4236 GCA_044349815.1 Chitinophagaceae bacterium
CGATAATACGGGTGTTGACTACGATGATACCGGCGATGCATTGCGTTTTGAAGGAATTGATTCGGGAGAATCCAACAGCAATTATATTTATAACGATTTAAGTTATACCAAGCAATTTGGCCGTATTGGCTTAGCCACTTGTAGTGAGCATAACCGTAATACTATTGCAGACTCCAATTATATTCATGGCTACGATCGTAACATTCATTCTGAAAACAATTTAAGTGGATTTAAAATTCGGTACAACCGCATTACCGGTTCTGAAACGGGGATTGTATTTGATGGAAACCGCGATTATACATCCAATTATTTTTGTCCCAAGGCCAATAAAAGTGACATCAGTTACAATTATATTTCGAATGAAGGCATAGTCTATCACCCCGATTTGCAAAAAATTTACCCACCGCATCTGTTTTTTTCACCCGGTGCTCATCGGAGCAACGAATATTATGGCACAGAAATTAAAAATAATGAATTTGTACTCGATAAAGCGAATGCCGGTTTTCAATATTCGAGCGATGTAGCACCTGTTATTATGGGGAATTGTTCACCAGCCAACCAGTTGTTGTTGGCCACTAATCCTCGTCCCTATTCCTCTACTTTGTCTGTCAACAATACCCCTAAATATCATTTTTATTCAGGCATAAGGGCTCAAAAAGTAACCTGCAACCTGTTCAATACCATTCATTCAAATAATACGGGATATACGATTGGCGGTGTAATTTTACGCAGCTTTTGTCCAAATGAAATTACCGGAGCCAATACCTCATGCGGTTTATTTTTTAATAATTCAGTTACTTTACCGTCATGTTCAACTAATCAGTTAACAACATCCTCTATACCTATTGAGTTTAAAGACAATATATTAATGAATTGCAACGAAATCAACATTTTGCATCCCAATTCAAGTTTTGCTACCAATGGCTTATATCCAAATTATTTTGTGAATAATGATTCAACGAGCATAACATCGAATATCAATATTGATCATTTTATTAAAGCACCAATCCTTGTTCCATACAATTGTAATAATTGGTACAATACCCCCTTTTTATTTGCGAATATTAGTGCACAAAATCCTTCCTGTGCTAACCCAATTAATAGTGGCAAAATCGGTTTAACGAGCATTGGCGGTTCGGGAAATATCACCTATACGATTAACCCAACTGCCACCCAAACAAACCCCGGCAACTTCACTAATTTACCGGCCAATACATACACCATTACAGCAACAGATGCTAATGCCGTTAGTATCAGTACGGTGGTGGAAATTATTTCACCCTTGACCGGTAATTTTTGTGCTTGTGCGAATGGCGATACCTTAGTTAAAACCCCCAATATTATTTTAAAAACAGCTCCAACCGCATCAAATTTTATTGCACAGTATGGAAGTGTTATAAGCGGTAAAGTATTTTATATCGATAGTATTTTTACAGTTGATACATCTATAAATTTCGAAAACTGTTCATTCTGGTTCACCTCTAGCGGACAAATTCTTTTGAATGGACCATATACCCTTAACTTAGCGAAGTGTAAATTGCAGGCAGCTTGCGATTGGTGGCAAGGCATAGTAGCCAATACACCACAGCAGAAAGTGATCGTGCAAAACAACTCATTGATTAAAAATGCCGATATAGGAATAGAAGCTTCGAACAACGCCATAGTGGAAATCAGCAATAGTTTTTTTATGGATAATCATACGGCTGGCCTATTTCTCAAGGATATGACAGATTCGAATTATAGCGGCTATGTAATTGGAAGTAGGTTTGAAGCCCCAACAGTCATACCTTCACAACCAAATGCGTTAAAGTTAGGTATCGCATTACATAATATAGTCAAAATGAATATAGGGGATATTTCGAATGGAAGCAAGGGTAATACATTTACTAAACTTCGATTGGGTATTTATTATGTCGGTACAGCTCCAATTATCTCTAATATTGGTATTTATAATAACAAGTTCCATCAAATTAAGGAAACCTATTACACCAATGCACAGTTCCCGGAAGCCTATATAATTAATAATACGTATAACCTTGGCTATGGTACCGCTATTTATGCCTACAATTTCGGATCGCCAATGAACCATAAACTAAATTTGGATGTACGAAACGCAAGCCCGGCATCGAGTAATTTGGCATTTTCACAATGCGATAGAGGAATTGTCACAGTTCAAAGTTCATTGATTGCGGAAAATTTATATTTGGATTCGGTTACTATGGGTATTTGTAATTTTTCGTATGCGCCTAATGTATCTTATTCTGTAAATAATAATAAACTGTACAATACCTATATTGGTATGCAATTTGAAGGAGGAGATAAAGACAACAGTGAAGTAAAGAGTAATACAATAGAATGTACATTATACCCATATTCCGTAGCTACAAACATACCCGGTTCTAATATATGGCCAAAAGGAATTAGTGTTAGTTGTTTTAATTCAGGTAGTACAAATACTTTCGATATTAAAGATCAAAACACTATAACTATACCCAGCTATGGTGGAGTAGGTATCAATGTATTACATGGTGGCAGTGGTTTAGCTATAAAAGATAATATCATTAATTTGAGCAATAATGATGTTAATCAAATTGTATGTTCGGGTTCAACTATATTAACAGGTATAATGTCGAGCCAAGCCACAGGTACTCGTATACACCGCAATGCTATCAATGCCAATACATTTATTCAGAACAATACACCAACCGATGCCTTATTACGTATTGATGCGGCGGGTATACTTGTAGATCATGGACAAGACCAGGCCATAGGGTGCAATGCCATTAGCGGTGCGCGTTTTGGTTTAATGGCTTGGAGTGAAAATAATACCAATGTAAATAACGAACTATTGGTTCAAGGCAATACGGTACTCAATACTAATGCCGGATGGGTATTAAGACACATTGGTACTGAAGGTACATTAGGAAATGTGGGCAACTTGTTCAACGACAATAATAATGCATTTCCAACTTTATCAGGTGGTCCTAAAGTGTTTAAGTTTTGCTTAGGTTCAGACCCGTTTCAAATTTTCACGACATCAATAAATCAGCTTACAGAGTCCTTAAGTGAAAATATGAATACCCAAGCTAATGATTGTTGGTACCTTATACAAAACAATCCGGGGGCTATAGTATTTAATAATAGTCCAAATGGAACAGACTGCGGTTTATTACAAATAACGACTCCTTGGGATGGCAATGAAATACCCATAGAGGAAGCCTTTGCTATAGCTACCAATACCAAGGTATATGTGGAGTTTCCGACACTTGCGCATTGGTACGATTGCAAACGACTTTATGACTATTTGACAGGCAACCCCGGCTTGCTGAATGATTATCCTCAGCTTGATAGCTTCTTTACTGTAATGACAAACGATGCCATAGCGCAAATAGAAGCCACCGACCAGCACTTGCATAACCTATTGCAAAGTTTTGACATATACACCCCGGCTCAGCGCGAAGCCATGCTTCAATATATTGAAAATTCGAATAATGGAATTAACGATACCGAAGAACAAAATGCCAATGAACGAGAAATTAATAGAATTTATTTGCAACTCGTGCGACATGGTATTGATAGCCTCACCGAGACAGACAAAACATTTATTAGTAACTTGGCACCACAATGCCCTTATATAGGTGGTAGTGCAGTATATAAAGCAAGAAGTTTAAACTTTTATTTACAGCCCGGTGCTATGTATGATGATATGAAAGCATGTAATGCTGCGAATGTTTATAAACAAGGTAATACAGGAAGTAACATTAAAACTAATGTTGTTTCTTTAATTAGTAAAGAAAATGAAATATTAAGCCGTATTAAACCTGATTTAGAAAATGCCGTATTAAAATTAAATGAAATCGTGTTGTATCCAAATCCCACTGAAGATTTTGTTTATTTAAGATACAATACCAATCAATCGTGCAGAATTGAATTGTTTGATATTACTGGTAGAAAATTAAAAGTGGTTTTGTTTACCGCCGGCTATAATAAGACGTCAATTGCATTAGCTGATATTCTACCCGGTGTATACACTTATAAATTTCTTGTTGGTGACACATTAATAAAATCTGGTAAAATAATTAAACAATAAGATATGAAAAGGATATTATTTCTTTTGGCTGTTACTACATCATTTATTGTAAACGCTCAAATAAAGAGAGCTAACAATTGGGTTACCGGTTATAGTGGGAATCGGGTTAATTTTAATGGCAATAGTATAATAACATCACAAGGCTT
>JBIKQE010000030.1:0-15002 GCA_044349815.1 Chitinophagaceae bacterium
CGGGCGCGATGCGGTATATCGGCATCCAACCACACCCCCGTTTCGCCGTCGCTGCGGCCGCATACCAAGCCATATTCCGCCAAGGTGCGCATTATCACCTCTTCGAGGTTGCGCATGTACAACACAATATCGGGTTTGAGGCGCTCCAAATCGAGGATGGGGTACCCCACAATTTGTCCGGGACCGTGGTAGGTAATATCGCCGCCGCGGTTGGTTTTATAAAACGAAATGCCTTTTTCTTTGAGGTATTCGTTGTTTACGAGCAGGTTCTCCATGTGGCCGCTTTTGCCAAGCGTGTACACGGGCGAATGCTCGCAAAAGAGCCAATAGCTTTGGGTTTGCTCGGGATCACCATTTAATTGCCCCAACTCGCGCGAACGGTTGCGTTGTTTAATATCGAGGTTTTCTTTCAACAAGGCTTCCTGTTTATCCCAGGCTTCCTGATAGGGAATGTTCCCCCAATGGCGTACTTCAACCGGCAAATTCATAGGGGCAAAGGTACGCGCCGAGGGTACTTTGCCGAAATAAAAAAGCCTGCTACCGCGGAGTAACAGACTTTTAATATTTTTTAAATAAAGCCCCGGAATTTCATACAAGGCTTACTTGAACAACCTATAACTAAGCCGCCTTTTGTTTCTTCTTTTCGGCATAGGCCATGGCGGCATCGCGCACCCAAGCCCCATTTTCGTGGGCGGCCACGCGGGCATTGAGGCGTTGTTTATTGCACGGACCGTTCCCTTTTACCACGTTCCAGAACTCGTCCCAATTGATTTCACCAAAGTCGAAATGACCACGGGCTTCGTTCCATTTTAAATCGGGGTCGGGCAAGGTAACGCCTAAAATATTGGCTTGCTCCACGGTGGCATCCACAAAACGTTGACGCAATTCGTCGTTGCTTTGGCGTTTGATTTTCCAAAGCATGCTCATTTCGCTGTTGGTGCTTTCGGCGTCGGATGGACCGAACATCATCATGGATGGCCACCACCAACGGTTTACCGCATCTTGCAACATGGCACGTTGTTCTTCGGTGCCCTTGCTCAAAGCCAACAACGATTCGTACCCTTGGCGTTGATGAAAACTTTCTTCTTTACAAATACGCACCATAGCGCGGGCGTATGGTCCGTAAGAGGTACGGCACAACATCACTTGATTCATGATAGCAGCGCCATCCACCAACCAACCTACCACCCCAATATCGGCCCACGTAAGGGTAGGATAATTGAAAATGCTAGAATATTTGGCTTTGCCGGTATGGAGTTGGTCTATTAATTCGTCGCGCGTTATACCCAAGGTTTCAGCAGCGGAGTATAGGTAAAGTCCGTGGCCGGCTTCATCTTGCACCTTAGCCAATAAAATGAGTTTACGGCGCAAGTTGGGGGCTCTACTAATCCAATTTCCTTCAGGCAACATGCCCACAATTTCGCTGTGGGCGTGTTGTGAAATCTGACGAATCAGGGTGCGGCGGTATTCCTCCGGCATCCAATCGCGGGCTTCAATTTTAATTTCACGATCAATTTTATCTTGAAACTGTTTTTCTTCTTGCACCATGGCTGTTTATTATCGAACACAAAAATAAGCGAATTGAAGTTAGTTGAACGCATAATTATTCTCTATGTGGTTTAATGATAACGGCACACCAAGCCTTTAGCAAGGCCCCAATGCGCAACATGGCTAGGTCATCGAAGGGTTGTAGCTTTGCTCCCCATGTTTGCCATCGTCGATATCGAAACCTGCGGCCCCAAATACGCCTACGAGCGCGGGCGCATCATCGACATTTGCATTTTGGTACACGATGGCTTGCAAGTGGTCGATAAGTTCTCTACCCTCATTAATCCCGAATGTCACATTTCCTCGTTCTATACCCAACTCTCGGGTATTAGCAACGAGATGGTGCGCAACGCACCCCGCTTTCACGAAGTAGCCAAAGACATACTTTCCTTCACCGAAGGCAAATTGTTTGTGGCCCACAATGTTTCGTTCGATTATAATTTTATTAAAGATGAATTTGCCGGTTTAGGCTACGCGTTCAAACGCGATACCTTGTGTACCGTACGCTTGAGCCGTAAACTCATTCCCGGACACAAATCGTACAGCTTAGGCAAATTATGCGATGCCTTGCAAATTCCTATTTACAACCGGCACCGCGCCGAAGGCGATGCCGTGGCTACGGCGGTATTGTTCGACCGACTCTTGCAAGCAAAGGCCGGACACCCGCAATACAAAAGCACCTCGGTAGCGCAACTCATGAGCACGCGCAAAGAGAACATCAAAAAATACATCCTACAAAAAATACCGGCCAGCTGCGGCGTGTATTATTTTCTCGATGCCGAACACCGCATACGTTACATTGGCAAAAGCATCGATATGTATGCCCGTGCCGTGCAACATTTTAATACCGATATTAAAAAAACACAAAAACTGCTGAACGAACTCACCAATGTCGATTACGTGGAAACAGGCAGCGAACTCATTGCGCTTTTACTCGAGTCGGAAGAAATAAAAAAACACAAACCCGAATACAATACCCTCCGCAAACGCGATGTGTTTACACATAGCATTGTTTTAGAACGAAACGAACACGAAGGGCATCAACTGCGCATTGTACCCTTGCAAGAAAACACCGAAACCATACAATCGTTTACTTCTTATGCCGCCGCCCGCGAACGCCTCGAACAATGGGTGAATGAATTTCGTTTGTGTTTGCACGCGTGCCACCTCAGCACCGGCGATAGTGCCTGTTTTAATTACCACATCAAGAAATGCAACGGCTTGTGCGCGCAAGAAGAACGTGCGGAGGAATACAATCAACGTATAGAAAACCTATTGCAATATACCGGTTACGATTACCCCGATTTTATGCTGGTAGACCGCGGCCGCAAGCCCGGCGAAAAATCGTTTGTGTGGATCAAGCAACATCGCTTTGCCGGCTATGGCTACATCAACGAAGACGATAGCATTCACAACCCCAACGAGCTCAATAACTATTTACACGAAGCCACCTATTACCCCGACGCCGACGATTTAATTAAAGGATGGATGCGCCAAAAACCGCGCCACATCGTACGCTTTCCCAAGGCCTAAATTTTCGTTGTATCTTGCGCACTTAATTTCAAGCATTGAATAAACGCATAGGAATTTTAGGAAACGGCAGTTGGAGCTCCGCCCTCGCCAAACTCCTTACCGATAATCAACAAACCATTCATTGGTGGATGCGCAACGACGCCTCGCGACATAGTTTACAAACAACAGGACACAACCCGCATTACCTTTCCATGGTGCAATACAACATGAACAAAGTAGTATTGTATGCCGATATGGCAAAGTGCATTGCCGAGTCGGAAATTATTTTAATTGGCATCCCCTCCGCTTTTGTGGAAGAGGTTCTCAGCACCCTCCCACCCGATGCCTTGCAAAACAAATTCATCTTATCGGCCATCAAAGGCATTTTGCCCGAACGCACCCAATTGCTCAACGATTATTTGCACGAAACATTCAATGTGCCCAACACTCATTATGCCTGCATCAGCGGACCCTGCCACGCCGAAGAAGTAGCGGCCGACAAACTCTCCTACCTTACGTTTGCCTCGGCCAACGAAACCTATGCCACCGAAATTGCCGCGTACTTCAACAAGCATAATTTACACACGGTAGTGAGCACCGATTTATATGGTGTACAATATGCCGCCGTATTAAAAAACATTTATGCCTTAGGGGCCGGCATAGCGCACGGACTCGATTATGGCGATAATTTCTTGAGTGTATACATCACCAATTGCTTCTCCGAAATGCAACAATTTCTCGAAGTAGCTAGTCCGGATACACGCCACCATTACAACACCAGCGCCTACCTCGGCGATTTGCTGGTAACATGTTATTCCATGCACAGCCGCAACCGCACCTTCGGCAATTTCATAGGCAAAGGCTATTCGGTGAGCGCGGCGAAACTCGAATTGAACATGGTAGCCGAAGGCTATTACGCGGCACGCGGCATCCACGAAATTGCACAACGCAACGGCCACATCTTACCCATTGCCGAAGCCGTGTACAAAATATTGTGGGAACACCAACCCGCCGGCACAGCCTTCAAACAATTAGAGAGCACCTTGGTGTAAACGCTCCACGCTCTGTTTCCGCTCCCTGTTGCTGTTTCCTCATTTGGGCGTGCCCCTCGGATCGTCAGTTTGCTGTTTGCTGAAACAGTTCCCTGTCCTCGGGTCGGGCTTTCCGTTCCAAGTCCCCGCCGCAGCGGGGAGCTTTCCACTGCAATCCCTCACGCAATACATTCATGCTGATCTGTTTCATTCATTGTTTTATCGGCTTAAGCGGAACTTCAACCAACATCATTTCCTCCGTGAAATAGTTCCAACCCTTATATTCTAATTAGGACCTTTCATTCCTATTTTCGCCTCAATAACGTTGTATTTGTAGCTAAATCAAGCGTATCTCGTTACCTTCGCCATTCACAAAATTATTTTTATGGTAAAAGCTTTTTTAAAGGTGGCCTTGATGTTGGCTCCTGTTTCTATGTTCGCGCAAGACAATGGCGTGAAGGCTGTTTCTTACATCAATCCTTACGCCGGTGGTATTTACACGGGTGTTGTGAACACCGAACAAAATGGCGTGGCGCACAAACGCGGTAACTACAATGCCTTCAATACCGATTTCGATTTGAATGTACGTGTGGTGGGCGAAAGCGAAACCGCTACCGGTTATGCCCTTGGTTTATCGTATGGTACTATTTGGACAAAAAAAGACCGTGTGTTAAATACCGGTATTGAATTGGATGTGTTCAATACACGTTCTACGCACCAAAGCCTTTTAATTAATTCTTCCGATCAAACAATTTCGAATGTGAATGGCCCCAATGCCGATTCAGTTGCCGATTTCGTTAAACATCATTATGGTGCCGGCGAACATCGTTTTTCCAATACCATGATTATGTCGTCGTGGAATGCTGCGGCTAATTTAGTATTCGCCGTTACATTGAGTCCACGCGTAAACTTTAACGCCGGTATGGGTTTAGGCTTCTCGGCCATTACCTTGAAAGATGCTGAAAGCTTGCAGGTTAGTCCGGCCGATGCCATTCCCGGTTTCGAAACAACCATCGATAACGGCGGTGGAGCCGTTAACCACTTTAATACCAGAACTACTGCCTCGAAGAATTTGATGTTTGGTCAGTTCCGTTTAGGTACACGTATTTCTGTGAACCCTAAATTGGCTGTAAGTATCGATTTACGTGGTACTTACCGTGGCGATGCTGATTTCACGTTCGGTAGTACAAAATACACCGATCATGCGCCAACCGATCATTGGAACTACACCATTGGCCGTCACGCCAACATGATGTTGACTGCCGGTTTAGTTCGTTCGTTCTAATTTTTATTTAAATGTTTATGTTAGCGATCCGCCTTCGGCGGATCGCTTTTTTTAGTTCTATTTTTTAGCTATGTTGTGCTATCAGCTCAATCCCCTTCCAGCCGCTGAAGAATAGCCGTGATTGCAACGGAAAGCCTTCCGCCTTTGGCGGGAGCTTGGAGTGAAAAGCACGACGGCTGCCGATGAAGGCGATGCAGCCGGGCTCCAAAAAAATTATCCGATAATCCAGCTGAACTTGTGCTCTACCGTAGGCATTTTCATACGGTCGGCTAAACGCGCCATGCGGTCGGGGAGAGTCATTAAATAGTCGCGGGCTTTTTCGCCGTTCTCTTGTAAACCGCGCATTTCGTCTATTTTCCACGTTTTTACGAGGTCGCGCATGATGTCTACATAATCGTGGGCGGTATAAACACCCAAGCGTTGGGCCGCGTCGCCAAAGTTGGCGAAGGTGTTTACTTCCTTACCAAGTTCACGCATGTACTGCGCCGGCATTACGATCTTCTTGCGCATCATATCTTCAAACGCCAACATCATTTCGTTGGTGTCTACTTCAAATATGCTCGCTACAAAATCTTGGTAAGCTTGGGCATGCCGCTTTTCGTCGGACGCTACCATGCCGCAAATCTTGGCCAACACGGTATTGCCCGATTGCTTGGCCAAAGTGGCTACACGGCGGTGCGAAATATTGGTGGCTACTTCCTGAAAACTCGTGTAAATAAAGGTCCGGTACGGATCGTTGTTGGTTTCAATATCAAAGCCATCGGCAATCAACATTTGTGTGGAGGCTTCAAATTCGCGCATGTTAATACGTTTGCACAAATACAAATAACGGTTCAATACATCGCCGTGGCGGTTTTCTTCGGCCGACCACCAACGGATCCAACGCATCCAAGGGTTTGGTTCGCGTTGATCGATACCGTCCATCGCCCCCAACCACGTTTCGTAGGTGGGCAAGGCTTCTTCCGTAATGGTATCGCCAATGAGCACCGCTAATAAGTCGTACGACATATTCTCGGCCTGTCCTTGCAAGGTCTTAATCTCTTCAAAAAATTCTTCCGAATCCGATTGCGGCAGCAAATCGGCGGGTTGCCAATTGGTGTCGGGTTTACTTAAATAATCTTCGCCCACGGTTTCAACGCGTCTTTCTAAAAACTTAAGTACTTCCTGTCGACTAAGGGGCATTTTTTCTTGCATGGAAAAGTATATTCGTACAAATATAGACGCAAAGTGGCTAAGAACAAGGCAATTGAGAAATATCAGTCGGGTACGAAACGTTTAAATCGTTTCCCCGGCTTTCATTTTTTCAGCGTTTTCGGCAAATTGCAAGGCATCAATCATTTCCTGAATATCGCCATTTACAAACGAATCGAGCGAGTAAACGGTTTTATTGATGCGGTGATCGGTAATACGCCCTTGCGGCCAGTTGTACGTCCGAATCTTCGCCGACCGGTCGCCACTGCTCACCAAGGTCTTCCTACTTCGCGAAATCGCTTCTTCGTGTTTGCGCACTTCTTCTTCGTACAGTTTGGTGCGCATCATTTGGGTGGCCTTTTCGCGGTTGCCCAATTGGGTACGCTCGGTTTGGCACGTAATCACCGTGCCGGTAGGAACGTGGGTTAAAATCACCTTGGTTTCCACCTTGTTCACGTTTTGTCCGCCCGCACCACCACTCCGTGCCGTTTCCATCTTCAAATCGGAGTCTTTCAATTCAAAATCCACTTCATCGGCTTCAGGCATAACGGCTACCGTAGCGGCCGAAGTATGAACACGCCCACTGGCTTCCGTAGCCGGTACACGTTGTACGCGATGTACGCCACTTTCATATTTGAGGGTACCATACACATCGTCGCCGGTAATTTCTAAAATCACTTCTTTGTAACCGCCCGAGGTGCCTTCGCTTTCGTCGGCCACCGCCACATGAAACCCTTTGCCTTCGCAGTATTTGATGTACATCCGCATGAGGTCGCCGGCAAACAAACTCGCTTCGTCGCCCCCGGTACCCGCCCGAATTTCCATAATGGCATTCTTCTCATCTTGCGGGTCTTTCGGAATCAACAACTGCCGAATCAACTCCTCCAATACCTCCTTGCGCACTTCCTCCTTCGTTAAATCTTCCTTGGCCATATCGCGCAAATCCTCATCGTTTTCCGTTTCCAAAATTTCTTTGGCAAACTGCAACGATTCGGTGCACTGTTTGTACTGTTTATAGGCATCCGCAATCTTTTCCAGCTTGCGGTATTCCCGGCTCAAGGCCGAAAATTTCTTTTGGTCACTCACCACATCGGGGTTGGTGAGCGACACGCCAATATTATCAAAACGGGCCTTGATAGCCTCGAGTTTATCCATCATAACGGGCGCAAAGATAGGGTAAAAGGGTTTAAAGCCGTTAGAAGCGCATCGGCATCGCACTATTGAGCGGTCGTCGTGCTTTTCACTCCAAGTCCCCGCTGATGGCGGGGAGCTTTCCGTTGCAATCACGGCTAAAGGGCATCGCCTGAAGCCTTCTTCAGCGGAGTAAACAGCCGAGTTGTGCGGTGAATCAACGGGCTATTCTCCGCATATTGTGCGGAGAATAGTGCGTTTATTCTCCGCAAAAAGTGCGGAGAATAAGTTGTATATTTACCGCATCAATGGTGCCATTATGCCCAAGTATATCTATCAATATCCGTCGTGGCCGGCAATGACATGGAACGATGCGTCCTTTCGCCTGGTATTGGGCGAGATTCGCCATTTACAAGGCAAATTGCTTGGCCGAATGGAATCGTTGGGGTTTGTTGTGCAAAAAGAAACTCTCTTAAAAATGATTACGCGCGATGTGGTAACAACCGCCGAAATTGAAGGTGAAAAATTAAATGAGGCCTTGGTGCGTTCCTCGGTAGCAAAACAATTGGGCTTACCCTTTGCCGGAGTTAAAAATAAAAATCGTGCCATTGAAGGCATCGTTCAAATGATGCTGAATGCCACACAGCATTATCAAAAGCCGATGACCAAAAAGCGTTTATTTGAATGGCATAGCTTGCTGTTCCCGGCAGAACGATGGTCTGTTTACAGTATCGATATTGGAACGTTCAGACGTGAAGAAATGCAAATTGTTTCGGGGCCCCTGGGAAAAGAACAATTGCATTACGAAGCGATATCGTCCAAGAAGGTGCCACAAGAAATGACAGCATTTTTATCGTGGTGCAATAAAAAACAAGATATCGATCCGGTTGTAAAAGCAGCCGTTGCTCATTTTTGGTTCATAATTATTCATCCGTTCGACGACGGAAATGGTCGAATTGGACGTGCAATTTCCGATTTATTTCTTTGTCGCGCCGATGCTTCATCGGAACGATATTACAGCCTATCGGAACAAATGCTTATTGAACGTAAATCGTATTATGCCATTTTAAAGAAAGTGCAACACAGCGAGGGCGACATAACACCTTGGATTCATTGGTTTTTGCAGTGTTTGAAAAATGCCGTCTTGTTTAGTTTGAACACCCTAGATGCCTTGGCAGAAAAAACAAACTTTTGGCACAAACATGAATTAACCCCAATGAATGAACGACAACGAAAAATGATACATCTGTTATATGATGGGTTTGACGGTCATTTGAAATCGTCGAAATGGGCTAAAATGATGAAATGTTCACCCGATACAGCCTTACGCGATATCAACGATTTAATAGCAAAAGGAATTCTTGAACAACAAACTTCAGGTGGGCGAAGCACGCATTATGTGTTGTTGAAATAAATCCTATTCCTTTTGTACTTTTACCCCAAGATGCCGCTATTCCGTTTTCTACTGAGTGTTGTTTGTCTGGCTTGTTCAGCACAAACGCTGTATGCCCAATCGAAACCAACCGAGTATTTGGTAGATACCATCATCAATCGCTCGGCTATTTCGCAAGGCCGTATGCAAATGCATATTCGTTTGGCCAAAGAACAAAATAAGGCCGATATTGTAGATGGGGTGTACGACCGTTTCGTAGACCGTGGCGGCGATGCCAAACAAAACAAACGCCTATCGGATGCGCTCTTTTATTATACCGACCGCACCGTGGCGTATATCGAAAACAATATTCCCGAAGATGTAGACAAACGTAGGTACTTAGCCCGTATCATTCAAACGTTTACCGACTTTAACCGCGATATCGACGATGGCTTAATCAATACCGCTTACTATATCGATATGGTGCATCAAACCTACGGCTTTATGCAAAGCTTGCATCAACAACGGTACAAACCCTATATCGATGAGTATATCAGCGAGCCATTGTATGCCATGCGCTCGATGTTTGATGCCGATTCGGAACCACACCGTTATTTGGTAGAAGCCATGGCCAATAAGTTTCCCGAAGTGTTGCTCACAGAAATCAGAACCTTAAAACCCGATGCGGCCGTAGACCGTGTAATTGCCGGTACCGCCCAAAAATATCCGAAACGTGTGTTGAACCTGGCCACTTCCACCGCCATTGAACGCGATTATGTCCGCCGCAATCCCGACCCCTTGGTGCAACAAATTGTGCGCATTGCCGACAGTGCCGAGGTGCCCCTCAAGGCCATTTATTTTATTGCACCCTTGCGCGATGGTACCGTGCAACTCACCGATGTAAACCGCATTACCCTCAACGATGCTTTGTACTTTAAACAGTTGTGTTTGTTGCGTCAAACGTATTTGCAAACACCCTTGCGTACGATGTACGATTTTGAATTGGGCCATACCTCCAAGCAATATGTAAACACCATGAACGAATTGCATAACGCCTCCGATGCAGTTCGCTTCAAATGTATTGATGGTTTGAGTGCGCATGAATTGTATTATGTGATGGTGTATGGCAGCGACGAATTGTACACCAGCAGTTTTTTAGGCTGTTACAAACGCTTGATGACACGCATTAAACCCCTCAGTGGCGATCGGTTTTTAGATACGGTGCAACAAGATAAATTCCGAACCTTCATTCGTTTATGTGCCAACTACAATACCCTCAACGATTATTTAGGCACCATGCAAGCCGATGCCAAAACCGATTTGATGCGCGACTTTGTAGAGGGCCTCGATCGAACACAGGAAAATAATTTAGAAGGTGCGGTGGATGTTGCCAATTCGCTGGGTAGCATGAGCGACTCGGTGTTATTAGACCAAGTGATTGAAACCTTGCGTCAACAAAAAAATCGTTTTTCGTATCAACCCCAATATAAAGGCTACAAAATATACAACATCTTGTACGCTATGATGGTAATGAACAGCGATTCGTTGTATCAGTACTTAGGCATACCGCCCATTACCAGCATGCCCATTCGGCAATTGGCCGATTCGGGACAAGCCGTGGTGCAACAAATATTCTTTTATGGCGATGCCGATGGGAAAGGGGCCTTCAACGGTTGGTTGGGTGGCTTTGGTGCGCCCGATTGGAAAGTTGTTTCAAAACCCCAATGGCTTGAAATCACATCGTTGAAGGGGAGTCCGGTGATGATGTATGTAAACCGCCCCTTCGATGAACCGAACGATGAACGCGCGCAACAATTATTACAACACTATTTAGATTCCATGGATATTCATCCTACGGTGATCATTCACCGTGGACACAGTTACCACTTACCCACCACCTTAGAGCATATCAACGAATACCACAAAGTGGTGATACTCGGCGCCTGCGGCGCCTACCAACATCTGGCAACGGTATTGAACCATTCACCGAACGCACACATAGTATCGTCGAAACAAATTGGTGCAGGCAAAGTAAACGGTCCCATTTTAAAGGCCTTCAACAATACGTTGTTGCAAGGCAAGGACATCGATTGGGTGAGTATGTGGGCCGACTTAGGCAAACAATTTTCGAACTCGCCCGAGGCCCGAAAATTGTTCGACGATTATGTGCCACCCTACAAGAACATGGGGGCATTGTTTTTGAAAGCATACAATGAATAGGGAGCGAGTGCGGGAGCGGGTTGATTTGCATTATAAGTTGAATCGCATGTAATTATAATTGCATAAACTCTGTTCCCCGACACTGTTTCTGTTACTGATTATTAACGGGCGGCCACAAGGGCGCGCCCCTACAACCCCGTTCCCCGACACTGTTTCTGTTCCTGATTTTTATCGGCCTCCCTCCCTCTGTGATAACCCCTCTCTCCCTCTGTGATAACCCCTCCCTCCCTCTGTGATAATCGAGCGAATGCAATTCGCTCCTATAACCCTCGTTTAAAATGATTCATTTACTTTCTCTATACCTCCAACCCAAACCCTCTCCTACCTTTGCATCGTAAATCAATTTTATGATTCGTTCAATCCTCTTTTTTATGCTATTCTCCTTTTTCGGTAAGCCTCAACCCCTCGACGCACAAACAAAATCTATCTACGATTTCTCAGTGCCCTCTCTCGATGGCGGCAAAATCAACTTCGCCGATTTCAAAGGCAAGAAAATCCTCATTGTAAACACCGCTTCCAAATGCGGGTACACGCCCCAATACGAAGAATTAGAAGCCTTGTACAAACAACATAAAGACAAGTTGGTGATTGTAGGGTTTCCTGCTAATAATTTCATGTTCCAAGAACCCGGTAGCAATGAAACCATTGCCGAATTTTGCAAAAAGAATTATGGGGTGAGTTTCCCGATGGCATCTAAAATTTCGGTGAAAGGAAAAGATATGCATCCCTTGTATGTTTACCTCACCCAAAAACAATACAACGGGTATAGCGACAATAGTGTTAAATGGAATTTTCAGAAATATTTACTCGACGAAAAAGGCCAATTAATTGGCGTTTTCGAACCGGGGGTAAAACCACTGAGCGAAGAATTAGTCAGTAAAGTTCGTTAATCGCTACACCCGTATCTTTGCACCATGTTATTAGCCGATTTATACCGTAAGGCCGCTGCATTCGAGTGGTTGAGTGTGGAAGAAGGAATGTATTTATTTGAACACGCACCCTTATCCGATTTGATGTTTATTGCGAACGAATTGCGAAAACAACAAGTGCCTTCCGGCAAAGTAACATGGCAGATAGATCGGAATGTAAACACCACCAATGTTTGTATTGCCAATTGCAAGTTTTGTAATTTCTACCGTGTACCGGGTCACCCCGAAGCCTACATCACCGATATTGATACGTACAAAAAGAAAATAGAGGAAACCATTCGTTGGGGTGGCGATCAATTATTATTACAAGGTGGTCACCACCCTGAATTGGGATTGTTGTTTTACACCGATTTATTTAGCACCTTAAAACAATTGTACCCCAGTGTTAAATTGCATACACTCGGTCCACCCGAAGTAGCGCATATTGCGAAACTGGAAAAGATGTCGCACACCGAGGTGTTGAAAGCCTTGAAAGAAGCCGGCATGGATAGCTTACCGGGTGCCGGTGCGGAAATTTTAAACGATCGGGTACGTCGATTGATTTCGAAAGGAAAATGTGGTGCACAAGAGTGGCTCGATGTAATGCGTGCCGCGCATCAGTTGCATATCACCTCATCGGCTACCATGATGTTTGGCCACGTAGAAACCTTACAGGAACGCTTCGAACACTTGGCGGATATTCGTCAGGTACAAAGCGAAAAACCCGCTGAGGCCAATGGGTTCTTGGCTTTTATTCCATGGACCTTCCAAGATGTTGGAACAACACTAGCCCGTATTCGCAGAGCGAAGAACGATACCACGCCCGATGAATACATACGCATGATTGCGATGAGTAGAATTATGTTGCCGAATGTGAAGAACATCCAAGCATCGTGGTTGACGGTGGGCAAGCAAGTGGCGCAAACAGCCTTGTATGCCGGTGCGAACGATTTCGGTAGTATTATGTTGGAGGAGAACGTGGTAAGTGCAGCCGGTGCGCCGCATCGGTTTACCTATAAGAGTATACAAGAGGCCATCAGCGAAGCCGGTTTCGAACCCCAATTGAGAACACAGCAATACACCTACCGTGAATTGCCTGAATGGATTGAGGAGCAGGTGGTGGATTATTAGATTGCATTGCGAATAAATGTGTTGTAGGTAAGCCCGCTGTAGGCGGGTGAAACAATAATAGAATTGCAACGCTAATAACATCGTTCGTTAGCCCGCGATAGGCGGGTGAAACAATAATAGAAAACAGAATCAATATTGGGTTACATCGTAAGCCCGCCTCTCAGGCGGGTGAAACAAAAATAGAATTACAACGCTAATAATTTCACTTGCTAGCCCGCCCCTCAGGCGGGTGAAACAACAATAGAAAAACAGAATCAATATTGGGTTACATCGTAAGCCCGCCCTCAGGCGGGTGGAACAAAAATAGAATTACAACGCTAATAATTTCACTTGCTAGCCCGCCCCTCAGGCGGGTGAAACAACAATAGAAAAACAGGATCAATATTGGGTTACATCGTAAGCCCGCCTCTCAGGCGGGTGAAACAATAATAGAAACCAAATTGTATATCAACTTACACTCGTAAGCCCGCCCTCAGGCGGGTGGAACAACAATAGACACCCAATTGCATAACAACTCACACTCGTAAGCCCGCCGTAGGCGGGTGAAACAATAATTATTTAAAACACATCATCTATCGATTGAAATATTATTTTCATTTAAGAATTGTATAAATTCTTCCTGGTATGTTTTTGTACGATGATGTTCTTGTTGATTTTTTATATAATCACGCACTCGATTAACATCACTGAATGATACGGCAAAAGCGCTATAACCACGTTGCCATGTGAATTTTGTTGGATGCCTTTGATTTTTATTAATCCACAACGTGGTATTTGATTTTATATCGCGGATAAGGTCTGAGATTGGTTGATCCGGCGACAAACTGATTAGCAAATGAATATGGTCGGGCATACCATTAATGGCTATTAATTTGTGATTATTATTGGATATAATTCCATTGATATAGGCGAATAATTGATTCGACCACTGATTCGAAATCAACGGTTGCCGCTTATAAACAGCAAAAACAACATGAACATAGAGTTTGGTATACGTTTCCGTCATAGGTTAAAGATTATTTTTAAAGGTAATTTGTGTTTTTATTGTATTCCGTTTTATAAACGTTTAATTCGTTTATAGATTTCGTATTCTATTATTGTTTCTCTATTCTTGTTTCTCTATTCTTGTTCCACCCGCCTAAGGGCGGGCTCGTGGTTGGTTGGCGTATTGTTGTTGTTTTTCTATTTTTGTTTCACCCGCCTGGGGGCGGGCTCGTGGTTGGTTGGCGTATTATTGTTGTTTTTCTATTGTTGTTTCACCCGCCTAAGGGCGGGCTTACGAGCAGAGGATTTAATCACAACGTATTCTATTATTGTTTCACCCGCCTACAGCGGGCTTACGATGTCAACCGAAATTAATTCTGTTTTCTATCACTATTTCACCACCTAGGGCGGACAGATAATATCGTACCACTATTTATTTCCGTTTCCATGGATATTGCATATGGCGTAGGCTCACGAATAAACAATATGGTTTTTAGTAACATGGTACTGTGCAATCGACCGCGTGAGGGATTGCAGCGGAAAGCTCCCCGCCCCTAGGCGGGGACTTGGAGCGTAAAGGTACTATCTTAAAAACCAAACTTTTTTCAATAAAAGTTTATACTTTTACCAAACGGAGAGGGGGCATACTGTGATCACTCACTGGATGTCCACCTTGTGAAGCCATACTT
>JBIKQE010000211.1:0-4167 GCA_044349815.1 Chitinophagaceae bacterium
ACCTAGATAGTACGGTGATGATTCGGTTTATTGAAAGAACATCGGATGGAATAGTATATCGCAGTGGTGGTGGTATAACCATACACAGTGATGTAGAAAAAGAATATCAAGAATTACTCGATAAAATATATGTACCCGGTATTTGAATCGATAGCTGTGATGGATGGCAGGTACTTAAACGTAGCCGGCCATATGCAGCGTATGCAACGAACGGCTAGGGCCTTGTGGAACGTTGATTTGCCAAACGATTATTTAGCGAAACGATTGCCGGTATTAATGAATAGCGGATTGTATAAGTGTCGTTTTTCGTATAACAGCGAACATTATTCGGTGGAATTAAGTTTGTATAAAGAAAAAAATATTGAACACTTGGTACTCACCGAAGTGCCCGAAATGAGATACGATTTTAAGTATAGTAATCGTTCGGAAATAAATAATTATACTCGCGAGTTGGGTTTCGGCAAGGATGTTTTGTTTACACGCCATGGTTATTTAATGGACACTTCGTATTGTAATGTGGCATTATTGAGGGATGGAATATGGTATACTCCGGAAACACCATTATTGTGTGGTACTCAACGCGCTGTGGCCCTTGAAGGTGGTATATTGAAATCGGCTTCCATTCATCAGCGCGATTTACACAATTTTGAATCAATCATGCTATTCAATGCATTAAACCCCATTGGTAAAATACGTTTATTGTGTAGTGCTATTGTAAATTATAAATGAAAAATACGGGCCATTCTTTCTTCAACAGAAATTATATTTTGTTGTTCATCTACTACAAAGGTTCCACCATTAATTTGAGCAGTTTGCCATTGCACGGCCGCCGAAAATTCGTCGCGTTTTTCCCATAAGTAAGGCACCGGGAAAACGCCTAATTCGAATAAGCGATAAAAGCCGGTAGGAGTATACAAATTAGGTACATGTTTTTCCAATACATCAATCATGTATCGAACGCCATTAAATAAAAGTTTGCTTCGTTCTTGTATATCGTGTTCGAAGGGTTGTAAATGGATACTTCCGTTTTTAATGGCACGACGATAAGCGAGCATACTGCTTTGTGTAATTTGAATACTCTCGTTAATTTCTTTTGGGCCAGCTAAATGGGAAGCTTCGCTATAACTAACAACATGCACAATATCGGGACCTTTGGCCTGGCCTGGTTCTAAATCGAGCATCATGGCACTTACGGCACTGAGTTGAATTTTAGCTTTTTCAATTTGTGGCGAGAAGTAATCGAGTCCGGCGCGTGGTTGATGCATTAAGCTAAACTTCGAATCTTCTAAAGGTCTAATTAGTTTCCAAAGGGCGCGGGTTTTAGCAATATCTTGAACACCCCAAGTTGCCTTGGGGGTGTTTAGCATTGTTTGAACAATCACATAAGGTACTCCCATGTTTTTAGCCATTTTTATAGTTAGGTAGGCTGAAAGGATATAGGAAAAATCGTCGCTACCGCGAAAGGCAAAATGATGGGGAATATTGGGTTCAAATGGTTTTTGGGTAGTTGCTATGTAACGCAGGGTTTCGTGATGTTGCTGAAGGTTTTGCAACAAATTATTGGGCCCACGGCCATCGAGTTCGTTGAACCACCAAAAAGACAAGGCATGCCAGGCCATATTTAAATGTTGTTCGAACAGATGGGCGTTGTAAGGAATGTTGGTGGTGCTTGAATAAGTTCGAACGAGCAAGGGGCGCGATTCGTTGTAAATTAAATCGAGTTCTTTGGTATTATTAATGGGGAGTCCGCCGCCATTGGGTTTGTTTCCCCATGCTTCACCAAAATTCGATTGACTGAGTTGTGAGGTGCCTAAAGAAAGTACATCGAGTAAATTAGCGTCCTTTATGGGTTTTAGCCACGATACGAATTCTTTAATGGCTTCGGTTGGATTGGAATGATAAGGACCGGCGTGAACACGAGTAAGCGGTGTATTATGAAGCGCTTGGTGATGTTTCAAACGCAATACAATATGATCTTTACGCGTGCCGTATTCAGGGTAAAGATTACGAGACGTGGGTAGATAATTAAGGTGGTTTTCGTTTTTAATATGATGTTCGGCAAACTCCAAACGCAAATCGTCGTAAGCAGATTGATTTAATAGGATATCGGGAATTTGTTGTTTGGGAATGCCCAATTTGATTAAGGTTTCAAGGGGAGTGTCGTTTCCATCGAATACAGGGAAACGTTGGCCATGCTCCTTGATGATGGCTTCGCAGGCAGAAGGCAAGCCTGCGAAGTATAAGGCTTTAATGGGGCCACCTTGTTCGTGAAAGGCTTGCACATCGTTTAAACGATAAACTAATAAGTTAAATTGATGCACGGCATCTGCCGGATCGAGCCGGTAACTGAGTCCAACATAGCTAATATGTTCCCGATGAAACCAATCTATCAATTCGGATAATGCGTTCAATTTTTTTAGTTCCAACAAGGAGTTAGCAACTGAAGGACTCGCTATTTTAACCGAGTAGCCACATTGTTGAATCAGTTGTGTTACGGAACTGATACCAAGCGTATGGGCATCCAGTTGCGGACGAATAAATCCGAAGCAATCGGCAGGATGTATATAAGAACTCATGCTCGTAAAATATCCAGTAATTGTTTGGGGGGAATTTGGCCTAAGCCAATTGAATTAAGCAATCGTGCTTCTTGGTTGAACGATTGATTTAACAGCGTTTTGCATAAGGTGTAAATGCTGTTCATCAGGGGCATATTTACATCAAAGATGCGACCTAAATCAATCATGGGCATTAATCCGGTTGGAATATCTTCCATCATCATTCGGTTATTTAACGATTTGGGCGATAGGATGTTGTGATACGCCGGGTTGTTTTGGATTTTTTCCACGAGGGTGTTTCCTTCGATGCCATCGTAGGCAAGCGATACCCAATCGGATAAACCAATTAATGAAAGTTGGAGTGCTTTCCCTAATGCCAGTCGTTCACGATCCAATTGTTCCAACAAGGATGCCGTAGCGCTGTCGATACTTCGGTAGAAGTAAAAGAGTTGTCCATTGGCAATACTTTGAGCATTCAATAATGAAATACAGGGATGCAAGATGGCGCCAATATTATTTAAACCACAGCTTAAACTATTTTCTGCAGCCACAAATGAATTTATTATGCTGTTTAACACATTTAATACATGGGGTGTATCGGTACATGGGTAGGCGGCCAGGGGCACATATTTTTTAATACCTAAAATGGATACAGTGTTCACATCGGTAATTCGGCAAGCATAAATTAAACTTTGAGCTTCGGCAATGTAAACACGCGTGTTGGAATATTGATTTAAATAATGTCGAAATGCTATAGCGCCCAACGTTCTGCCGGGGTTTAACACAATAATTTGATTTTCAGAAAGGTAGGGTGCTATATGTTTAGCAACATCATGATGAGCATCGGCGGTGGTGCATACCATAATGATATCTTGTTCTTGGATTGCTTCTTGCCAGGAGCATCCAACTTTATTAATTTTTACTTCACGATTTATTAAACCATTCAAATGAATGGTATTAGTTCGTGCAATGGCTTCTATGCGTTCGGAACTGCGATTAAATAAATACACGGTGTGTTCCATCAACGAAAGATGTGCCGCCATTGCTTGTCCACCGTTACCTGCACCAATTACCCCAATACGCATAAAAAAGAGAAGTTAAAATGAATAATTAAAGTGACTTAATTCAGATTTAAATAAGAGGGCTATTTTTTCAATATAGGGTTCTTTTTCGTGTGTAAAGAAATTTTGATAAGACGTATAAGCAGGTCTAGAATTGTTTTTTGAACGAATTTGATTAAAATTCTTAAAAGGGATTGCCCATTTTTTGCAAAGGATTTCTAGTTCTTCATAGAGGTCTTCATATCGAATGATGTGGTTAACCAAAATAGAATTGCTTTTTAAGTCGGTGTATCGTGGCCAATTATACGGTGCTTCCGAACCCCAAGCTTGTGTTTCCCATGGTCGAGCCAGTTTGCTAGAAAAAAAATCAAACCAGTTTCGAAAGCTGAGTTCTTTTTTGTACTTCGCTTCAAAAATCAATTTACTTTGATAATAACGCGATATACATTTATCCCATGGGTTTCGTTCAATAGTAAATTTAAAATAGGAATCCCAAATAGTCTTAGGCAATCGTAATTTCAGTTGCCAAGCGGGAATATTTTCGAAATATT
>JBIKQE010000212.1:0-4144 GCA_044349815.1 Chitinophagaceae bacterium
ATTAGATAAAGCCAATGCAGGGTTTCAATACAGCAACGATGTAGCGCCTGTTATAAAGCCTAATTGTACAAGCAACTCACTTGCCACTAATCCACGCCCTTATTCATCAACACTTGCGGTTAATAACACCAATAAGTATCATATTTTTTCCGGATTACGAGCTCAAAAAATAACCTGCAACTATTTTAAAACCATTAATACAAACAATACTAATTTTCAATTGGGTGGGTTTTATTTAAAAAGCTTTTGTGCAAATAATGTATCGGCACAATATGCCGGTTGTGAACTATTTTTAGATTCATCACAAACAACAACTGCTTGTAATTTGAATACGAGTGACACAATAAATGCAACAATACCCATTGAAATAAAAAATAATATTTTTAAAGATTGCGAAGTGCTAAGTTTTATTCATTATCATTCAAGTTTATCACTTAGCAATTTATCGAACAATTTTTTTATAAACAACACATCAACTATTAATTCTAACATTTCTACAGTAAATTATATTCAAGGAATACAAAATCCGTTAAACAGTTGTAATAATATTTACAATATACCCTTTCAATTTGCGAATATAACGTTTCAAAATCCGAATTGTGCTAACCCGAGTAATAGTGGTAAAATCAGTTTAATGACTGTTGGTGGTATTGGTACAATTACCTATAGCATTTCTCCAACCATAGGTACCCAATTAACACCAGGCAACTTCAATGATTTGCCGGCAAATACGTATATAATAATGGCAACAGATGCATCTAATAATAGCATAAGCACTACGATTACTATTAACAATCCACCTGCATTAATATGGAGTACTATTACATCAACCAATGCCTTATGTAATGGCGCAAATGGAAGCTTAAACTTCAATGCAACAGGGGGTACAGGCAATATTACTTATACAGTTAATGGGCTTTCCCAAACCAGTCCGTTCTCAGCACCTGCCGGAACGTACACGGTCGTGGCTACTGATGCTAATACATGTTCTACAAGTACCGTATTAACCATTACCGAACCCACAGCGGTGGTATTGACGGCTTCTGCAACCAACGCTTTGTGTAATGGCGTAAATGGTAGTTTAAGCTTCAGTGCAACAGGGGGTATAGGCACCATCGCTTACACAGTTAACGGTATAGCCCCAACGAGTCCGTTCTCAGCCCCTTCCGGGTCATACACCATTGTAGCATCAGATGCAAATCAATGTTCAAACAGTACAGTCCTAATTATTTCAGAACCCCCTGTATTAACCTGGGCGAGTATAAGCATTACGAACATTAACTGCAATAATCCAAACAGTGGTGGCATTCAGGTACAAGCTAATGGTGGAACGAGTCCTTATTCATACAGTATTTTACCCAATATCATCCCTTCATCTCCGGGTAATTATCCTTCATTAAGTGCAGGTAATTACACAGTAAGCAGTACTGATGCCAATGCTTGTTCAATAAGTACCGTTATAAGCGATTTAATAGATCCTAATTCCGGTGATTTTTGTAGTTGTCAGAATGGGCAAAATATCGTATTAAATACCCCCGGATTAATTTTGAAAAGTAATCCGAATGCATCAGATTTATTAGCTCAATTTGGCAATCCAATAAGCGGTAAAACGTTTTATATCGACGGAATTATGAACATAGACCAAAATATAACCTTCGATAATTGTACGTTTTATTTTACACCTTTTTCTCAAATACAACTGCAAAGCCCATATACCCTCGATATTTCAAGCAGTACCTTACAAGCAAGTTGTGTTTATTGGGTTGGTATAGTATCAGATAATGTAGGACAAAAAGTTATTATTCAAAATAATTCAACCATAAAACAAGCAATTTGGGGTGTTTATATTGCCAATAATGCGTTGGCTGAAATAACTGATTCTCATTTTGAAGAAAATGGTATTGGGTCTATAATTTTTAGTGATATAAACGATCCTGCTTATACAGGTAAAATATTGAATAATACATTCACCTCAACTAATACCCTACCAATACCCGTTACACCATACCCCTATTGTGGTATAATTGTAAGAGATGTAAGCCATCTCAATATTGGTGAACTGAATAATGCCAATAGTAACAATCATTTTGATGGCATGTATACAGGTATTTATATTCAATCAAGCCAACCGGTTAATAATGCCAGTATAGGTATTTACAATGCCGGTTTTCAAAATATACATGCGCCCAATACAGCCACATGGCCTGTTTCAACACAAGAAGGTATCATCATGGATAATACGTTCACTTCTCCTAATGGTGCAGGTATCTTCGCTAACTTCGGGGCATTGCCAACAACCTATGCAATGGTGGATATTCAAAACGACAACCTACCGACTAATCCTAATTTTTATAATTGCGATAAGGCAATAGTGAGTATTGGCAATGCGCTCATGGTTAAAAAACAATACACTGAAAATTGTTTACTGGGCATTATGTGTAGTAGCCCATACAGCCGCAATTTCACCATTGAGGATAATACCCTATTTAATGTGCATCTGGGTATTGAATTATTTGGACGGCACAAAACCAGTTTCATTAACAAAAACACTATTACATCAAACTTTGGCATAATGGCACAAGGCGCTCCCGTTATGTTCAAAGCCCCTATTGGCATTAAAGTGCAATATGGTCAACAAACGCAACAAACCCAACCCAAGCATTTTATAACCAATAATATTGTAGATATCCGTAATATAACCGGTATAGGCATTAATACCATGTATGGCGATGGAACGATGTTAACGGAAGCCAATGACATTACATTTTCAACCAATAGTGCGATACCGGCATATGGATATAAAAACACCAGCCTCTATGGCATTTACAGCGATGGCTGTATTGGAAGTACGTATAGCGAAAATACTGTTCGAGGCAACTCATTAGCCTTTAGCAATTATTCCTATTGGCAAAATAGAGATACCAAAGGATTTTATTTTGGACAAGGGCCGGAATGCACCATTTCCTGCAACAAAGCCCGTTTTACAACACAAGGGTTTTATGTTTGGGGCGATAATGCCACCCCCTCAGATCCCAAGAAAGTTCGCTACAATAAATTTTACGGCAACGATATCCCTTGGTTTTTCTCCGATTTTAACAGCCCCACAGCAGGCACCTTTGGAAATGTAGGCGATGCCACCACCGATAACCGCAATGAATTTCTATTTCAACCCTTTAATCTCCTTAACCCGAATGGTTATAAAGTGTTTAGGTTTAGTAGTTTTCCTTCACCATATATAATTTATACCGACCCCGGTTTGTTGACACAAAGTGAAAGTGGGCCATTTTTAACTACATATGAATATTTATGGCAGGATCCCAACCAGGGAGCAAGTTATATAGACCCATGCTTTTCTGATGCGGTATTCTCGAATGTTACTATCCCAACAAATCCGGGTGTTGATAGTACCAATTTTAGCCATGTACTTGCAATTGCGCAAGACAGTATGCAATATATTAACTTTCCGGTAGTTGGCGGTTGGATTGACAAACTCAGGTTATTTGAACGCCTTAAAGTTGATAGTGTGCTGCGTTACAGTAATCCGGATTTACTGCAATTCTATGTTAATTACAGTGGGCAAGCCATCAGCGATATTGCTCATGCCGATGTGGCGATGCAAATATTAAGCGATAGCAATTTGAATTTAGCCGATTTTAATGCTCGTTATGCCGAGGCATTAAATCGAAACATGAACATTACAAGTTCCGATATGTGGGAACAACATGTACAGAATATCAATATAATCGAGCTAAAGTGGATTCGATATGGTATAGATTCAATATCGAGCTCAGATACAAATTATATACATACTTTAGCTGAAAGTTGTCCGTTTATAGAAGGAACCGCCGTTTATACGTCACGTGTTTTATGGAGTTATTTTGAACCGGATGCTTTCTTTGATGATCGTTATCTTTGTAATGCAGGGAATAACAAACAAGAAAACGGCAGTAACAGTTTTTTTAATGTGGATAGCTTCATTTACAGTCAAATTAAACAACAATTGAATGATTATACCCACATTGGTAAACTTGAACGCGGGGAGACAAAAATTATAACTGTAAATGAACAACAAGCCATTTCTATCTACCCCAACCCGGCGAGTACGTTTATCACCATTGCCTATAGAAATTCAACTGATGGTTAT
>JBIKQE010000213.1:0-4132 GCA_044349815.1 Chitinophagaceae bacterium
GTCCACCCTTTTTCGGCCGCAATAAGTTGCGTTAAGTCGAGCGGAAACCCAAATGTATCGTTGAGTTCAAACGCTACATCGCCGCTGAGGGTGTTGTTGTTGACAGTCAACTCATCAATACGTTTTAGTCCGTTATCGAGGGTGCGTAAAAAACTTTGTTCTTCTTCGAGAATAACTTTTTGCACGAAGGCTTCTTGTGTTTTCAGTTCGGGGAATACATCGGCAAACTGATTAGCGAGTAAGCCAACGAGTTGATGCAACAAGGGTTGTTTATAATTCAGGAAGGAAACATAGTAACGCACGGCACGGCGTAAGATGCGGCGAATTACATAACCGGCGCCGTTGCTAGCGGGCAACTGCCCATCGGCAATGGTGAAACTGATGGCGCGAATATGATCGGCAATTACACGGAAGGCCACGGCATTTTTACTGTCGCTAAAATCGTAGCTGAGTCCGGTGATTTTTTCGGTAGCTTGAATAGTGGGTGTAAACACATCCGAATCGTAGTTGGAGGTTTTGCCTTGAATAACGCGAACGAGGCGTTCGAAGCCCATGCCGGTATCCACGTGTTTTGCGGGGAGGGGTTCGAGTTGACCATCTTTACGGCGATTGAATTGGATAAATACATTGTTCCAAATTTCAATCACTTGGGGATGATCGTTGTTCACTAACGAAGCCCCAGAAATAGCGGCGCGTTCGGCATCGGGTCGACTATCGAAATGGATTTCGGTACAGGGGCCGCACGGACCGGTATCGCCCATTTCCCAAAAGTTATCTTTTTTATTACCGAGGAGAATATGGTCTTCGGCTACTAATTGTTTCCAAGCATCGAAGGCTTCGTTATCGCGCGGGATACCTTCTTTTTCATCGCCTTCAAAAATGGTAACATATAAACGGTCTTTAGGTAATTGATACACCTCGGTGAGTAATTCCCAACTCCAAGCAATGGCTTCGTTTTTAAAATAATCGCCGAAACTCCAGTTGCCGAGCATTTCGAACATGGTGTGGTGGTAGGTATCTACGCCCACTTCTTCGAGGTCGTTGTGTTTTCCGCTTACGCGCAAACATTTTTGGGTATCGGCTACGCGACCGCTCACGGGTTTATCGTTCCCCAAGAAAATATCTTTGAACTGGTTCATACCTGCGTTGGTAAACATCAGGGTTGGATCGTTCTTAACGGTAATGGGGGCACTGGGTACAATGGTATGGTTTTTCGAAGCAAAGAAATCGAGAAACTGTCGGCGTATTTCGGAGGATGTCATAGTATAAATATGAATGCCGACAAAAATACAGCAATGCAAGTGATTTTGGGTGATGCTAGGGCACATGCCTCGACGGATTGCCGTAATTAGGGTTGTTTGAATAGCCTTACAACGAATTAATTACCCAGTTTAGGTTGCAAGTACTCGTAAATGAACTTATCTTGCGCTATGCAAAAAATTATTCTTTGTATGGCCTTGTTAGGCCTTTCAATGGGTTTACGAGCCCAAGACGATGAGGTGTTTAACCCCGACGATTACAATGATGCCTCCACCGTTAAAAAATATTGTACCCAGAAAACCTTAAACCAAACGCCTACAAAACTAATAGGCTTGGGTTTTGAAATGAATTCGGGGTTTAAGAACAATAATCCAACACATGCCCAATCGTTTAGTGGTATGGGCGGACTCAGAGCGCAGGCTAATTTTTTAGTTATCAGCACGAATAAATTAATTATTTCGGCCGGCGGTACCTATTGGGGTACGAAGTTCTTTACCAAAGATCCGATAGCCTTGTCGCCCGACGATATGAACCAATTGTATAAAAATAATATTTACAATTTGGGTGCCAATGCCACGATGTTCAAGCCCCTCGACGAAAAACATTTTATTATTGTACAGGGTAATATTGAAAGTGCGTTCACGCCGGATGCGGGAAAAATTGATAACATTAAAAAATCAATTTACTATTACGGTAGTGCTTTTTATGGTTGGAAGAAAGGCGATTACCGTATGATTGGTGTGGGTATATCGCGTACCTATCGGTTAGGACGACCAGATCCTGTTGTTATTCCGGTTTTATTGTATAACCGCACCTTCAACGACCATTGGGGTATCGAAGCTATTTTTCCTGCACGTGCCCATGTTCGTTACAATTTTTCAACCAATAGTATGTTATTGGGCGGATTTGAACTCGAAGGTCAACAAGTAGATTTGGTGAATAGCAATAATTTTCTTCAACGCGGCGAAATTAAACCTCGTTTGGTGTTCGAGCAACGATTAAAAGGATTTTTCTGGTTGAGTTTACAAGCAGGTTATCGCGTTAACGGTCGATTCAATTTAGTTGATGAGTACAATGGCGACCAAGAAGTAAACGAGATCTTTAAAAACAATTGGGGTGGTTCACCCTATGTGAACTTTAGCATCAATTTTGTAAGTCCATAGTTACTTCTTCACTTGGCGTGTCCACACATCGGTTCTGCCAAACATCGACACGCCAATATATCCGCGAACATCAAGTGTATTGGCGTCTTGCAATTTCATTTTGCACGAATATTCTTTACCTACTTTAGGGTCGTAAACGTTGCCATTCTGCCATTCTTGTTCTTCTTCATTGAAGGTAAATCCTTTTAAATTCACCAAGCCCAAGGTAGGCACTGTGCGTAACGATTCATCCGGATTGCGTTTGTCGAGTTTAGGTTTGCCAGTTTCAGGGTCAATAGGTTCTTTCAACCAAACAATTTTACCGGCATAATGTCCCGAGGTTGTTTTATAAATCTTTACAATGCCGGTGCCTTCGCCGTTTTTCCAGTTGCCAATGATATCGTCGGCTTTGGCTTTGGTTTGAGCAGAAAGATTTGTTGCTATGGCAACTAAACATACTAAGGCCAAAAGAATGTGTTTCATGGTATTACTTGATTTTAGAAGGGTGAAAATACTATAAACAATGTATAGCTGTTTCATTCAACCCTTAATTTTTTTATAATCTATACGGGCAGGGTCAAGCTTATGTAGTGGTCAACTACAAGCGGTTAATAAACGCCAGAATGGGCTCTACTAAAGCGTTCGCCAATGTTTCAAAACCCGCCGAATATCGTCGTTCACGGTATAATCGCGGGCATACCAGCGTATAAGTGGTTCTTGCCGCGGGTCGTTGGGCGCCAAGCGGCCGCCATCCAAGGCTAGTAAATACGGTTTACAGGCCGGAAACGGTTTCTGCGATAAATAACCCACCCACGTTTTTTGTCCAACTACAATTTGAACCATGTTCGGCAACCAATGCATTGGGTTGCTTAACCCAAAGGCCAATATCGGAAACAATAAGATTCCCAATACCGCCATACACACATCGGCCACCCGTTTTTTACGGCGAGCAGCCGGGGTCGATAAGGCATATTGAATATCGGTGGTATATAAATCGCCGGCCGTGTTTTTACTATTACTGCCTATAATGCTGTCGGTGCCTGCACTATGAAGTTTGTATTCGTAGCCAACACCACAAGCCTGCATTGCCGATATTATTGACTGAAACGACAAGGCCCCTTGTACAAAAATAATTTCGGTGGCCTGAAATACTCCGGCTAATTGCGGCAATTCGCTCAAGGCGCCTAACGCCTGTGGCGAAACCGACGCCGTAGGTTCAATACGGCCAATAATTTGTTTTTCAATGTGGGCTTGTTGCCATAAGTGGCGCACAGCCTGTTCGCCTTCTTCATTACTCACTAACAATACGCGTTGTTTACGGGTATCGTCGGGGGTTACACTATCAATGCCCAATCCTTGTAATACCCAACGCACCATCACCATCAATAAAGTAGCTCCCAAGGCGCCTAATACCGTAATACCCCTCGAAAAACGAAGTGTTTCGGGTAAAAGGCCATAAATAGCCAAGGTGATTAGTCCGCCCCACAACATGCCACGCATCAGGCGCAACGCCTTATACGGTCTGTCGTAGCCACCACTTAGAAACACAGTGCCTAACCAAATAAGAATATAGCCGGCAAAAAACGACCACAACAAACCGGGCGCATACACCGTATCGGTTTTTACTTGCGTAACCCAAACATGCTTCATGCTCCACAAGGCTAACAACATCACCCCGGCATCGAGTAAGGGTAACTTCACAATATTAAACACCCGCACTACCAAGGCCA
>JBIKQE010000031.1:0-14692 GCA_044349815.1 Chitinophagaceae bacterium
TTCTTTGCTTGCAAAAAGAACACGGCTGATAATAATCCAAATCCAAATCCCAATCCAACCCCCACTGCCGCCGATTCCATGGCAGTATTACGCATTGCCTTGAGCGGTTTGAAAAACACCAACGGCGTGGTGAACGTGGCCTTGTATAATTCAGCGAGTAGTTTTAATAAGCCGGCACAAGCTTATCGTCAGGCTATTGTTACACCCACAAGTTCTTCGGTGAATATCGAGTTCGATAGTCTTGCCCCGGGCACCTATGCCTTCGGTTTATTTCACGACGAAAACAACGATGCTACCTTGAATACCAATATCCTCACCATACCCACCGAAGGTTTTGCCTTTTCAAACAATGCTATGGGCACCTTTGGTGCGCCCTCGTTTACTCAAGCGCAATTTACCTTGGCGGCGAAAGATACCCTTACCCAAACCATTACCTTGAAGTTTTTGCCGTAAACTGTGGTATGTGCCACAACGTCCCTGCGTCAAACATTATTAGATAGTTTTATATTTTGTTTAATGTGCTAGGGTGTGGCATCACATCGTTCGCATAAAATATAAAATTCAACGATGTGTCGCTCCTACGGTTGCTAACGATGTGTCGCTCCTACGGTTGCTAACGATGTGTCGCTCCTACGGAGCTCATGGTTTGGTTGATGCGACGATGCTTTGCTAACGACGTGTCGCTCCTACGGAGCTTAGGGTTTGGTTGATCCGACGATGCTTTGCTAACGATTTATCGCTCTTACGGTTGCTAACGATGTGTCGCTCCTACGGAGCTCATGGTTTGGTTGATCCGACGATGCTTTGCTAACGATGTGTCGCTCCTACGGTTGCTAACGATGTGTCGCTCCTACGGAGCTTAGGGTTTGGTTGATCCGACGATGCTTTGCTAACGATGTGTCGCTCCTACGGTTGCTAACGATGTGTCGCTCCTCCGGTTGCTAACGATGTGTCGCTCCTACGGAGCTTAGGGTTTGGTTGATCCGACGATGCTTTGCTAACGATGTGTCGCTCCTACGGTTGCTAACGATGTGTCGCTCCTACGGAGCTTAGGGTTTGGTTGATCCGACGATGCTTTGCTAACGATGTGTCGCTCCTACGGAGCTATTCAATGCCTAAACAGCAAGGGCTGTGCGATTTGCTTGTTGGTGAAAACACCAACAAGGGCTTTACATCATAATGCGGGGCTTCGTATTAATTTTCTCTGGGAACAATTTGCGCCATTAAGTCGGCTTCGCAAACAATTTTATTGCCTACGTAGGCGGTTCCTTTCATTTCGCAAATTCCTCTGCGAATAGGGCGGGTAAGTTCCATTTTCATAATCAAGGTATCGCCGGGAACTACCTTTTGTTTGAAGCGGGCATTGTCTATTTTTAAGAAATACGTATCGTATTTTTTCTCGGGTCCACCTTGCGAATTTAACACCATTACACCGCCGGTTTGGGCCAAGGCCTCTAATTGCAATACGCCGGGGAAAACCGGATTGTCGGGGAAATGCCCGGTGAACATCGGTTCGTTGAAGGTGATGTTTTTAATGCCCACCACGTGTGTGTCGCTCAACTCAATAATTTTATCGACCAACAAAAATGGATAACGGTGTGGCAATAATTTCGCAATGTAGTTTACATCGTAAATGGCCGGTTGGTTCGGGTCGTAAACCGGTACATCCAACAAGTTTTTGTTTTTCTTGATGTACTCTTTAATCTTCTTCGCAAAGGCCACATTGGCTTTATGTCCTGGACGATACGCAATGATGTTGGCATTCACCGGATAGCCAATCAAGGTTAAATCGCCCACAATATCGAGGAGTTTGTGCCGGGCCGGTTCGTTGGAAAAATGCAATTTGAGGTTATTCAAAATGCCTTCTTGTTTTACTTCAATGGAGGGTTTGTTGAACATTTTGGCCAAACGGTCCAATTCGTTTTTTTCCAATACACGGTCTACCACCACAATGGCATTGTCTAAATCGCCGCCTTGAATGAGCTTATTGTTGTAGAGGTATTCAATTTCGTGTAAAAAACAAAAGGTGCGACACGGCGCAATGTCTGTTTTGAAATTTTCTAAGTTTTTTAAATAGGCATGTTGCGTGCCCAACACATTCGAATTAAAATCGATTAAGGTGGTTATTTTATAATCGGGATTGGGGGTAGCCACCATCTCCACATTTTTTTCTTCATCGTAATACGAAATGTTTTCGTTGATGGAGAAATAGATTTTCTTGGCGTTTTGTTCTTCGATACCCACTTTTTCAATAGCATCTACAAAGGCTTGCGCGCTACCATCCATAATGGGAATTTCTTCGGCATTCAATTGAATTAACGCATTATCAACGCCCATGCCGGTAAGGGCCGCCAAAATATGTTCCACGGTGGCCACACGAGCCCCTTCGTATTCGAGGGTAGTACCGCGCGACGTATCAACCACTAAATCGACATCTGCTTTGATGATGGTTTGTTCAGGTAAATCGATGCGTTGAAACTTGATGCCAAATCCCGCATTGGCCGGTTGTACCGTCATGCGCGAAGGCATACCGGAGTGTAAGCCAACGCCTTCAATACTAAATTCACTTTTAAGAGTATGTTGATTTTGATGTTGCATAATGGATGTTTTCAAAAAGGCTTATTCGCTATCGGATGTAGCGGCTAAAAGTTGTTGAAGTTGATTTTCTAATTGACGTAGGCGTTTTTCCAATTCAGGGAGTTGTTTGTAAATCACCTGACTTTTAAGGGCGCTGTGATAGTCGAAGGCCGGTGAACCGGTTAAGGCACTACCGGGTTGGGTGATGGCTTTCGCCACGCCGCTTTGGGCATTGATGCGACTTTGGTCGGCAATGCGAATATGCCCTACAATACCGGCTTGTCCACCAATTTGGCAATAGTTCCCAATTTTAGTACTGCCCGATATGCCGGCTTGCGACGCCACCACGGTATGTTCACCAATATCTACATTGTGCGCAATTTGAATCAGGTTGTCGAGCTTGGTGCCACGTCCAATACGGGTTTGTCCCATAGTGGCCCGATCGATGGTGGTATTGGCGCCAATTTCAACATCGCTTTCGATGTGCACCACCCCGAGTTGGGGTATTTTTTTAAAGGCGCCGTTTTCGAGTGCGAAGCCGAAGCCGTCGCTACCAATTACGGTGCCGGCGTGAATAATTACACGTTCTCCTATGTGCGTGCCATGATAGATTTTTACACCGGCATGAACCAAGCTGTTGGCCCCAATATGCACCCCATCGCCAATAAAGGTGCCGGGATAAATTCGGGTGCCGTCGCCTATTTTACAATTGGCGCCAATATAAACAAAGGCGCCAATGTAGACGTCTTTTCCAATTTGGGCCGTGGGATCTATAACGCTGGGTTGTTCAATGCCTGTTTTTTTGTTTTGGCCGGCTATCATTTGCTCATAAATCTGCATCAGTTGGGCAAAGGCGGCATAAGCATCGGGTACCACCAACAAGGTGGCCGATAAAGGGTGGGCAGGCACCAAGGCTTCGCTGATTAAAATAATACCCGCTTTCGTATCATTTAGAAATTCGGCGTATTTGGCATTGGCTAAAAAGCAAAGTTCGTGGTTGCTTGCTTCTTCTATTTTAGCAAACGAACGTACGGCTTGTTCCGGGTTACCCACTATGCGGGCACCAACCAAAGCGGCGAGTTGCTGAGCAGAAAACATCATGTAAAAAAATCAATGGCTAAGGTAGCAAATGTAATGTTTTTTTACGGGTAAAAGCAGGCCCTCGCTGATGAGGCTGTGCTCCACTTGGGTAATATCGCGCAGGGTATTGTTTTTAAATAAAATACGAATGGTTTCGTCGCCTTGGGTGTAGGTACTATTCGAAATACTGTCTTCCATCCAGTAATACGCCCTGTTTTCGTCGGGCATAGGGTGGTTTTTAGTCCAGGTATCGCGCAGTTCTTGCAAACTCTCCACATTGTTGGGAGATATAAATTGTACTTTGAACAATCGACGTTCGTTGAGGCGACGGCATAAATCAGCCAATACGGGGTCGCTATGTTGGCTCCATACTTTCATGGCGCTGATGATATCGGTATCGTCGAGTTGTAAAAACAGGTTGAGGCATTCGGGGTTCGAATGGAAGTCGGCATCTCCAACTTGGTGTTTCAGAAAATAGGCAAAGGCCGGCGTGGCAAATAATTCGTGTCCTTGATGGGTTAAGGCCCTGGCGCGGTTTAAGATGTTCACCAACATCAGTTCCGACGCCAACACGGTTTTGTGCAAATACACTTGCCAATACATGAGTCGGCGGGCAATTAAATATTTTTCAATGGAATGCACCCCTTTTTCTTCCACCACCAATTCGTCGTTGTGGACGGTGAGCATTTTGATGATGCGATCGTAGCCAATTACGCCTTCAGACACGCCGGTGAAAAAACTATCGCGTGCCAAGTAATCGAGGCGGTCGGTATCGAGCTGACTGCTTACGAGTTGGTGCAAGAATTTTTTAGGGTAGGTGCCTTTGAAAATCGCGAGGGCGGTATCGAGTTGTCCGTTGAATTCATGGTTTAATTTTTCCATAATCAACAGCGACAGCGATTCGTGGTGAACATCCACGAGGGTATGCTCGAGCGCATGCGAAAAGGGACCGTGGCCGATATCGTGCAATAAGATGGCGAGTTTGGCACCGAGGGCTTCGTTGGGTGTGATGCCGGCATTTTTTTTATTGAGTTCTTCGATGGCTTTACCCATTAAATGGTAAGCACCCAAGGCGTGATGCAAGCGCGTATGAACGGCCCCGGGATACACCAAATAGGCCAAGGCCATTTGTTTGATGCGGCGCAAACGTTGGAAGGCCGGGTGGGCCAGTATTTGAAAAACCAAATCCTCTTCGATGGTTATGAACCCATGCACTGGGTCGTTGATGATTTTTCTCACAGGGGGGCGGTTTTAGTTCAGAAATATAAAACGCCTCGAACGCAATTACTTGCGGTTCTTCATGCGTTCTTGTTGTTGCTTTTGCATTTCGGCCATTTTCTGCATCAACTTGCTTTCTTTTGGACCTTCGGCTTTTTTGGCTTGAATGTCGGCGTGAATTTTATCGGGGTTGATGATGAACTTTTGGATGATGAATTGCAAGAGCAAGGTAATTACATTCGATACAAAGTAGTAATACGTTAAGGCCGCGGGCAGTTTGTTGAAGATACCGAGGAACATTACGGGCATAATGAAAGGCATATACTTCATCATGGGGTTGTCTTGATCCATGGTCATGTTCATGCTGTACAAGGCCATGAGGATGCTGGTAATTACAAACAACAAGGTGAACAAACTCACGTGGTCGCCATAGAATGGAATGGTGAACGGCAAGTTCAGAATAGAATCGTAGGTCGATAAATCGTGAGCCCACAAGAAGCTCGATTGGCGTAATTCAATAGCGTGCGGGAAGAAGGATAACAAAGCAAAGAACACGGGCAATTGCAAGAGGGCGGGTAAACAACCACCGAGTGGGTTTACACCGGCTTGTCGGTACATTTTCATTTGTTCCACGCCCATGGCTTGTTTGTCGTCGCCATACTTGGCTTTTAATTCATCGAGTTCGGGTTTGAGGGCTTTCATTTTAGCCGACGACACATAGCTTTTGTACGTGAACGGCGAAATGAGCAAACGAATAATTAAGGTGAGCAATAAAATAACGATGCCATAGCTGCTAAAGATACCCGACAAGAAATTGAAGATGGGCAGGATGATCCATGTGTTGATATACTTCACGAACCCGAAGATGCCGTAGCTCAAGGGAATAATTTCTTCGAGTTCTTTGTTGTAGCTTTTCAATAATTTATAATCGTTGGGGCCAACAAAGAATTGGAGTGCAATGCTGGTGGCAGGCACTAAAGAAATGTCGGCTTTAAAATCGGATAAGGCTTTTGTAGCGGTATCGGCCACGGGGGCTGCACTTACTTTAGCCGAAGCCATTATTTTATTATCGGTAATTAAGGTGGTATTAAAGTAGTGTTGTTTGAAACTCAACCATTTGATGGTTTGAGTAAAATCTTGGTCTTTCTTTTCGCTGATGGTAAAAAAGTCGTAACCATCTTTTCCGAGGTTATAGCAAACTTGGGTGTATTGGCGTTGGCTCTCAATATCTTGTTCGGTGAGTAGAGAGCGCGAGGTCCACAACAGCTTCATGGGCGAGCTTATATCGGCATTGGGCGATTGGGTTTGTGTTTGCATCATATAGCCGTTGCTATCGATGTGGTAGGTGATAGAAAAATCGGGCGAAGTGAAGTTAACCGATAAGCCATCGGCCGATTTTTGGGCTTGAAACGGAATGTTTTGGGTATGCACCATACGGCCATCTTTCGATTTGAAGGCATAATCGATGCTATTGTTGTTGCCATCGAATAACAATAAAGGTTGTCCGCTGTGTGTTTTAAATTTCTTTAAACGAATTTTTTTGGGGTAGGCGCCGTAGTTACTTAATTCAATGGCTACATCGTTGTTTTCGAGGGTAATAAGGCTTTCGGGAACAGCGGCAGGGGTGGTATTGCTTGAATCGGGCGTGCTTGCCGAGGCGGTTGCGGCGGCTAATGGTGTGGCTTTTGGCGGGTTTAAACGAGCCTGTGCCAGCGAGTCGCTGCGTTTTTGTTCGAGGTAGCCGGCTTCTGCCTGTTGATTGTAGAAAATATAACCGATTAGCAAAACCATCAGTAGGCCAAAACCAATCACCGAATTTTTATCCATGAAAATTGTTCAAATTGAGGGGCAAATATAGGCCAAATTTAGGCAAACACGCTGTGAGGCGGTGGTTATTGGCATCGAAGCTATGGAAAAGCAAACACATTGGTGAGGGCGGCGGGGAGGAGGGCGATGGTGCTTCAGTGTGCGACGCAATTGCGACGAGGGGAGTTCCGGTGGCTGATGACCAAAAAAGTTAGCCTTTGAGGTAGGTAGACAAGTACGTGTCCATGACGCTGACCATGGACGGTGCGCCGGGCATGGGGGCTTTGAGGTTGAGGGTGAGGCCGGCTTCTTCCACAGCTTTGCAGGTGAGGGGGCCGAATGCGCCGACGATGACATCGTTTTGTTTGAACTCGGGGTTGTTGTCGAAGAGCGATTTGACGCTACCCGGGGTGAAGAAAACGATCATATCGGGGTTGAGACTGAGTTCGCGACTTACGTCGTTGATAACGGTTTTATAGAGGCAAATTTCGGCGTGTTCGAGTTTATTTTTGTTGATGCACTCTAAGATTTCGGTGCGACAGATATCGTTGAGGGGCACCAAGTATTTTTCTTTCGATTTGTGTTTGGCAATTACGTCGAGCATTTTTTGCACGGAGCCGTCTTCGCCATAGAAGATTTTACGTTTGCGGTACACAATGAATTTCTGCAAATAGACCGCGATGGATTCGGCGATGCAGAAGTACTTCATATCGGGAGAAATTTTGATACGGAGTTCGTCGCAAATGCGGAAGAAGTGGTCGATGGCGTTGCGGCTATTGAAGATGATTGCGGTATAATCGGGGATATTGACTTTCTGTTTACGGAAGTCTTTAGCGGGAACGCCCTCTACGTTGATGAAGGGTTTAAAATCGAGGGTAAGGGCATATTTTTTTGCCAAATCGAAGTAGGGTGATTTTTCCGATTCGGGTTTTAACTGACCAATTAAGATGCGTTGAATTGGCTTCGGCGTTGTGGTTGCCGGAGACTTTTTAACGGTACTTTTTAGCGCTTTTGCCATTACGATTCAGGGTTTGTGGTGGGCTGAATGTTTCTACGCCATTCTTTTCATTAGTTTAATAAGCACTACGATTGGAACGATTTCGAAGGCGCAAAGGTAAAGTAAAAAATGCAGACCATCGGCGTTAAGGAGTCGAAGCACCCAATCGCGGCTTTTTAAGGTGCGTATGAGATAACCTACGCCCACCAATGCCAAGCTGAGTATAATCATCCAGGGGTGGGTCGTGCTCTGGCGGGTCATTACGAGCATGATGATACAGGGAAGGAGGAAGAGGGCTACGGTTTGGTTTATTACGCGGGTCATAAAACGGTAACGTTCGAGGGTATCGGTTTGCGAAAAGGTGTTGGCTACCCAATTGGCCAATACGTAGCGGAGGGCGTAATAAATAAGTAATACGCCACATACTTGCGCCCAAAATTCCCATGGAGCTTGGCCAATACCCCAATGGGTGTAGGTGTTTAAGGCGAAATAGAGAACCGTTCCGAGGCCAACATAGTAAAGCATGTTGAATAGCGCAACGGCTTTTTCGTCGGTTTGAAGCGGCAGGCGATCTTGTTGAGCCGTTCGGTTGCCGGGCCGAATAAACGAGGTGAGGCTGTCCATATACCGCGGAAACACTTGCCGCATAAACGCCAGGAGGCTCAATAGCAAGAAAGCAATTGCGAAGGGGGCGCTGCGGTTAGTATCGGGGTGGGGGATGGCGGGGTGACTGATTACCGGGGCGGTGCGGAGGCACCAAGGGTGCTGGTTGGGGTTGTTAATTACTATCCCTTGGGCGGTTCGGAGCGCGAGGGCGCTATCGAGGCGCAGAGAAAGTGACGTGTCCACCATGGTTTCTTGCGCCATGCCGTTGAGGCTGAATAGCCCAAAAAATACGCAAAAAAGGAGCCAATGCTTCACAAATTCAAATGTAAGTGGCAACGCGGTTTATTGAGCACATATTTCATTCACATTTATGTTATTAACTCTTTGTAGGTACGGCCGAAGGCGACTATTACATTTGCCCGACAGCATACGACCATGAATGAAGAAAAGACGTCTCGCGAGTCCGGTGTGGTAAACCACGTTGGCGATATGTACCAAAACTGGTTTTTAGATTATGCCAGTTATGTTATCCTTGAACGTGCCGTGCCGGCCGGGTTGGATGGCTTGAAGCCGGTGCAACGCCGTATTTTACACGCCTTGAAAGAAATGGACGATGGCCGATTTAATAAGGTGGCCAACGTTATTGGGCAAACCATGCAGTACCATCCGCATGGCGATGCGAGCATTGGGGAGGCGATGATTAATATTGGGCAGAAAGAATTACTGCTCGATACACAAGGAAACTGGGGTGATGTGCGCACGGGCGATAGTGCGGCGGCGCCACGTTATATTGAAACGCGTTTATCGAAGTTTGCCTTGGATGTGGTGTTTAACCCAAAGAACACGGAATGGCAATTGAGTTACGATGGCCGGAAAAACGAACCGGTGCATTTGCCGGTGAAGTTTCCGTTGTTGTTGGCGCAAGGGGCTGAAGGGATTGCGGTGGGTTTATCGACTAAAATTTTACCCCACAATTTTGTGGAGTTAATAGAGGCCTCGATTAAATATTTGAAAGGTAAAAAATTTGAACTGTTCCCCGATTTTCAAACCGAGGGCATGGTGGATGTTACGAATTATAACGATGGTAAACGGGGTGGTAAAGTAAGGGTGCGTGCCCATATTGAAAAAAACGATGGTAAAACGCTTATTATTCGGGATGTACCTTATGGCGTTACCGTGCCGGCCCTTATTGAGAGCATTGTAAAAGCCAACGATACCGGCAAGCTGAAAATTAAAAAAGTAAGCGATAATACGGCGGCCAATGTGGAAGTTGAAGTGCATTTAGCGGCCGGTGTTAGTCCAGACCAAACCATTGATGCCTTGTATGCCTTTACCCAATGCGAGGTGTCGATATCGCCGAATATTTGTGTGATAATCGACAACAAGCCACGGTTTATTACGGCCAGCGAATTGTTACGGATTTCAACCGACCATACGCGCGAATTGTTGCGTAGGGAGTTGGAAATTAAGCTGCGCGAATTGGAAGACAATTGGCATTATTCGTCGTTGGAAAAAATATTTATTGAGAAACGGATTTATCGGTTAATAGAAGAAGAAGAAACGTGGGAAGGCGTATTGTCGGCCATCGACAAAGGCTTGAAGCCTTACAAGAAATTGTTCCGCCGCGAAATAACCCCGGAGGATATTGTACGCTTAACCGAAATTAAAATCAAGCGCATTTCGAAGTTCGATAGTTTTAAAGCCGACGAACATATTCGGGGCGTTGAAAAGAATATTGAAGAAACGCAACATCATTTAGCGCACCTCACCGAATATGCTATTGCGTATTACGACGATTTAATGAAGAAGTACGCCAAAGGCCGCGAGCGCAAAACGGAAATTAAAGTGTTCGATACTATTCAGGTGGCAGAAATTGCCTTGGCGAACACCAAATTGTTTATTAATAGAGCCGAAGGTTTTATTGGTACGGGGCTAAAAAAGGATGAGTTGTTGTTTGAATGTTCCGATGTGGATTTGATTATTGCCTTCACCCGCGATGGTAAAATGAAGGTAGTGAAGGTGGCCGATAAAGTATTTATTGGGAAAGATATTATTCATACAGACGTGTTCAAAAAGAGCGATGAACGGATGACGTATAACATGGTGTATGCCGATGGCAAAACCGGGGTGTCGTATGCCAAGCGCTTTAATGTAACGGGTATTACCCGCGATAAAGAATACGACCTCACCAAGGGGAGTCCGAAAAGTAAGGTATTGTATTTTACCGCCAACCCGAATGGGGAGAGTGAAATTGTGGGCATCTATTTAACGGCGGCTTGCAAGGCGAAAATAAAAACCTTCGATTTCGATTTTGCCGAGATGGCCATCAAAGGGCGAAGCAGTATGGGGAATCAGGTAACGAAATACCCTGTTCGTACGGTGAAGTTTAAAGAGAAAGGAAGTTCCTCGTTGGGTGGACGGAAGCTTTGGTTTGATGATGTAGTGGGCCGATTGAACATTGAGGAACGCGGTATGTTTTTAGGCACCTTTGGTGAAGACGATCGCTTGATTGCTTTTTATAATAATGGCGATTATGTAATTACCACCACTGAGTTAAGCAACCGCTACAATGCCGATACCTTGGTGCAGTTAGAGAAGTTTAAACCACAAGCTATTTATAGTGCGGTGTATTTTGATGCGGATAAAAAGCAATTCAATGCCAAACGATTTAAAATAGAAACGCTTACGCTGAATACACCGTTCCGATTTATTAAAGACGGCGATAAAAATTATCTTGAATGGATAAGCAACCATCCGGAGCCGGTGTTGCGGATTAAAACAGGCAAGAAGAAATTTTTACCGAGCGAACAAGAAGTAAAGTTGGAAGAGATTGTTGGTGTGATGGGCTGGAAAGCCATTGGCCAAAAATTGTGCGAAAACGATTTGTTGGAAATTACCTTGGTGAACCCGGAAGAAGAGGAAGGCGAACCACGCCAAATGCCGCTATTCTAACGCATTCACCAACGAGGTATCCATAATTTATTCTGTATATACGAAGTAAGTCTTTACTTTGCAGTAGATTTATTGTGTTGTTGAATTCCCGCCTATGCCAATCCGTTACGTTTCCAACTGGATTATTCAGATTTTTACCAAGGATAGTCAACGCTATAAAGCCTTGCAACACTTGTTGGGTTTTACGCCCGGCTTGGTAGGTTTGTACGAGTCGGCCTTGTGCCATCGCTCGTCGCGGAAAGAATCTACCGAGAACAATGAACGCTTGGAATTTTTAGGCGATGCTATTTTAGGGGCCATTATTGGGGAGCATTTATTTATTAAATATCCTACCCGCGATGAAGGTTACCTCACCGATATGCGTTCGAAGATTGTGAACCGAAAAGTATTGAACGATATCGCCTTGAAAATTGGGATGAAAGAATTGATGACCTTTAACGATCAAGACCACCACCTGAAACATTCCATGATTTTTGGGAATGCCTTGGAAGCCTTGATTGGGGCTATCTACATCGACAAAGGCTATGCCAAAACACGCACCTTTATTCGGAAACGAATTTTAATTCCGTTTATTGATATTGAACTGCTCGAGAACACTGAAATTAATTCGAAAAATAAAGTGATAGGTTGGGCCGGTAGGGCAGGACGCAAATTAGAGTTTGTGATGATGGACGATAGTTTAATTCGTGGCCGAAAGATATATACCATGGGGGTTTTCCTCGACGATGAATTGGTTACCAAAGCGCAGCACACCAATAAAAAAGAAGCCGGGAAATTAGCGGCCGATCAGGCGGTGATTATTTTAAATATTCTGTAATTACGAAAGGTGTTGGGCTTGAAGTGCCATCATGTACGCCACCGCCAAACCAATACTGCCTATTTGCAAGAACCAATATAGAGCTTGTTGTGTTTTGCTGTAATAGGAATGCCTGAAATACGCCCCCAACGATAAGGCATACAACACCAAGTAAATGCCACCCCATCGAGGCCATTCGGCCAAGGTGCGCAGGGCGGTGGTATTGTTCCAGGTTGGGTTGGCCCATAGCATCAATAGGTTATGGGCCAAAGCAAATAAAAAGGGTGTGATGCGAAAATCCATGTTGCAAAGGTCGGAACGATTGGTAAACAAAGTCCACTTTGCGGGTGATTGCCTTTTTTTCGGCATTCCAACGTATATTTGCCCTCTAAAATTTTAAACTATGGGACGCGGAGATAAAAAATCCAAAGTCGGCAAACGGTTTATGGGCAGCTATGGTAAATCGCGCCCACGCCCTACAGCCAAAGTAAAAACAGAAAAGAAAGCGTAAGCTTTCTTTTTTTTTACGTCTTATTTAATCGTTATTTGCGGATGTCTTCGTCTATACCAAATCGTCTGCCTAAGTCAAGTTCCTTGTGGCTACTACTGGCTTTGCTTATGTTGTTATTGGGGTTAGTGGGTATTTTAATCCTCAATTTATTGCAACCCTATTTATGGTACGATGAAGCGGTACAGTTTTGGATTTCCTTAGGACTCACGCCCGATTCACCGCCTTTTTCTACCCCCGAAGGCCTAGCATCCGTTTTTGAAAGCAACCGCTATTACAACCTCGACCCGGGAGGGTTTGGTTTTTTATTGCATGCATGGACTTATTTTACCCACGATGCCACGGGGATGCGCTTGCTTCCTTTTTTCTTTTTTCTTTTATCGATTGGGGTTTGTATGTATATGGCTTGGCAGTTAACCCAACAAAAAACGTGGACCATCTTAGGTGGTTTTATTCCTTTTCTTGTTCCGGTATGGATTCATTTATCGGTCGAAATTAGGGCTTATTCCATGGAGGCCCTTGGTAGCTTATTATGTATTGCTGCCTTAATGCATTTGCAGCAAAAAATAAGTGGCAAACGTTTGTTCTTTTGGTCGTTGCTGTTTTGTTTTTTTATTACATCGCGCTATACCGAAATTATAATAGTGGCTACCACATCGTTGTATGTGTTGTACCTCATAATGCAACACACGCGAGGTATAAAACCTTTTTTATTGTTAGCCACCATTTATGCATTGCCACTATTTAGTATGGTATTGCTCATTTACGGAACCACCATGCGTATTCAAAATGCCGACGCCAACAGCCTTATTTACCTGCCGTATTTGAGTACGAAATTGTCGATGTTATGGGATGAAGAGCATATCGTATTTAACCTGATTTATGGTATGCATGGTGTGTTGTTTTTGCTTTCCTTTTTTTACAAGCCACTTCGCGCCTTCAAGCCGCTGTTCTTTATGGCCTTTGCTTCCAATACCGTAATTATAATTCTCTCCATCATGGGGTTTCATCCATGGAGTTCCATTCATAGTAGGTGCTTGTCGTTATTTGTTATACAAACTACCTGTACCGTTTTAGTACTTATAGCATTAAGTGCCAAAAGGTTCAATAGCTATTCAGCTTGGGTTTGTTTATTGGCTGCTGTAGGTATTGTATTGTTTGTTTTCAATAATCGAGAGCGTGCATTCAAACGATATTACAACAAAAAGAATATTTATTATGTTTTTAAACAACAACCCCTTTCTCCTAATTTAAGCATTTATGCCGATTATTACGAAGTACCTTATATTAAATATTTGTTTGAATATGGCCAGCCTGCATTTCAGAAAAAAATAAATTATCCGAAACAATTTACTTTAGCGCAATGTACTCGACACGGGTTTACCGAAGGGATCAATTCGCCTTATTTCAGTTACATAGAAACACAACCATTCATGAATGAATTGCTGGCATACGATTGGTTAATAACCCCTCGGTTATTTTCCAAGGGCAATAACGATGCTTGGATGTTGATGCCAGGGGCGAAATCGGTATGGATTAAAAAGATGAATAACGTAAAAGACGATCAGCAATAGCCCCGGGTGTAGCGGAAAGCGCACGCTTATACAAAACATTTTAGCCTTTTAACCAACAAGGTAAAGCGTGCCTTGCAGCGAAACACGGGACGTTCGCTGAACAGAGCGATGCCGATGCGCTTCAAAAAAAATTACATCGATAAATAATGCATCAAGGCATTGTAATTGTCTTGCACATCGTTGGTGTTTTCGGCGTTGGCCCATACGCCTTCTACCGTATAATTGAAACGCTCCAAGGTGGCCAACAAGGCTTGTACGTCGCGTTTGTTCACGCAAAACGTAATGAGTAAATGGCCTGTTTCAAACAATTCTTGCTGGTATAAAAACAGCAGCTGCAGGTTGTTGCTTTCGCAGATGCGTGCCAACTCGGCTACGCTGTAATGCCGCGGATCCATGTTGAGCACCACCACCGCGCCATCGCGTTGAAAGGCTTGGTGATTGGCCAAATAATCGAACAAGCGTTCGCGGGTAAGCACGCCCAACAAGGCACCGCCATCGTTGCACACGGGCAACACACTCAATTGCGATTCTTTCATGATGCGAACCGCCTGCAAGGGATGCGCCTCTTCGTGCACCAT
>JBIKQE010000214.1:0-4093 GCA_044349815.1 Chitinophagaceae bacterium
GGTGGCGTGTTCGGTGGCGCAATGCCATTGGTTGGCGCCGGCACAATGGATGTACTACCACCTGCTGGATGCCGATTGGGGCAGTAATGCGCTGAGCTGGCAATGGGTGAATGGCGACATCAATGGCAAAAAATATTATGCCAATCAAGAGAATATTAATTACTACACCGGTGGTGCACAGCGCGGTACATTTTTAGATGTTTCGTACGATGACTTTCCTTCCTTGCCAATACCGTCGGTGTTGAATGATACGCAGCCGTTTGAGGCAAGCACTGTATTGCCCAACACAACAATGCTTACTCGCGATATTCATGCGCCGTGTTTTATTTATACGTTCTATAACCTCGACCCGAATTGGCATGAGCATGAAGCGGGCGAACGGATTTTGTTGTTGGAACCGTCGGTGTTTGCGGAATACCCGGTATCGCCCAAAACGTTGCAGTGGGTGATTGACTACGCCCATCAACTTATACCTGATATTCAAGTGCTGGTGTGTGAATTTAACGACCTCGCACCGCGCTTACACGGACCGGTGTATTTCAAAGAGCATCCGTTGCAGGCGTATCGTGGCACGGAAGAAGCGCGCGATTGGTTGGCGCCGTTGCGCGGGTTTTATCCGTCCTTTTTTGCGTATTGGAAACGAGCGAAAAAATATGTGATGTGATGCAAGGGCCTATTGACATTGTGTGGATGAAACGCGATTTGCGGCGGCACGATCATTTGCCGTGGCATTATGCGGAACGGGGCGGTAGGCCGTATATTTTGTTGTTCTTGTTTGAACCGGATTTAATGGCGCACCCCGATACGTCTACGCGGCATTTACAATTTCAATATCATTCGGTAGAGGCTTTGAATGCGGCCAATGCAGCGAGTGGGGTGTGGGTGCATACGGCGTATGCCGAGGCCTTGACGGTGTTTCGGTATTTGCACGAAACGAGGGGCGTGCATACGGTGTATAGTTATCAGGAAAGTGGTGTGCCGCTTACGTGGGAACGTGATAAGGCCGTGTTGCATTTTTTTAAAGAAGCGGGTATTGTGTGGAACGAATATCAACGCGATGGGATTGTGCGTGGCTTGCGCAACCGAAACGATTGGGATGCGCGTTGGCAGTATATGGTGCAGTTGCCTTGTTTGCCCGCTGTGGTAAGTCAACGGGCGCTTCGGGTAGATTTACCTTTTGCGATACCGAACGATGTTGAGGCTGTGTGGAAGGGATATCCTACTGCGTTTCAGCCGGCGGGCGAAGGAGCGGCGTTTCGTTATTTGCAGTCGTTTATGGATGGGCGGGGGAAGCAATATCAACGTAGCATTTCGAAACCCTTAGAAAGCAGAACGGGGTGCAGTCGCTTGTCGCCGTATTTGGCGTGGGGAAATTTATCGGTGCGGCAAGTGTACCAAACGGTGCGGGCGCATCCGAACTATGCGGCGCATCGTCGGGCTTACGATGCGATGTTGATGCGTTTGCATTGGCGTTGTCATTTTAGTCAGAAATTTGAAATGGATTGTGGTTTTGAAACCGACTGTGTGAATCCAGCGTATGAAACGGTGGTTTATGGGAATCGCGCTGATTTTTTGGAAGCGTGGCGCCGTGGACAAACCGGGTGGCCCTTGGTGGATGCGTGCATGCGTTGTTTGCAAGCAACGGGTTGGATTAATTTCCGGATGCGGGCGATGTTGGTATCGGTATTGTGTTTTCAGTTGGATATAGATTGGCGACAAGGTGTTTACCATTTGGCGAAATTGTTTTTAGATTATGAACCGGGTATTCATTATCCGCAGTTTCAAATGCAAGCGGGCACCACGGGCGTGAATACCTTGCGGATGTATAATCCGGTGAAGCAATCGATGGAGCACGATCCGGAGGGTGTGTTTATAAAACAATGGGTGCCTGAATTGCGGTCGGTGCCTGTGGCGTTTATTCATACGCCGTGGACGATGACGCCGATGGATGAAGCGTTTTGTGGGGTGCGGATGGGTGTTGATTATCCGCGGCCCTTGGTGGACAGTGAAACGGTGGCGCGTGAATCGCGCGAGAAGTGGTGGGCGTATCGGAAAGAGGATACGGTGAAGGCGGCGAATGCGGGGATTGTGGCAAGGCATGTGAGGCCGCGGAAGGCAAGGAAAGAAAAAAAATAAGCTATGAAAAAATCTGAATTACCTAAAAAAATTTGTGTTGTTTGTCAACGGCCTTTTACCTGGCGCAAGAAATGGGAGAAGGTATGGAATGAGGTGAAGTATTGCAGTGAGCGGTGTAGGCGGAGTAAGAAGGAGAGTTGATTGCGTCTTTATAGACTATCACTGAAACAATCTTAAAACACACGAATATTCAATTATTATTGCAACGTGTCCACGTCTGTATATTTTATTTTTCCGCATCAGCTTCACGAAAAAAATACCTTGCTGCAACATGCCGATTGGCCGGTTTATTTAATTGAAGAAAACTTATTTTTTTCTCAATACCATTTTCATCGTGCGAAATTAATCTTTCATCGCGCCAGCATGAAAGCCTATGCCGAGCAGCTAAACCAACACGCCGTTCATTATATCGAAGCGCATCAAGCCGAGGCTGATGTGCGTGTGCTCATTCAGCAATTAGCCAAACAGGGTGTGCGCGACATTCATTGCATCGATCCGGTAGACGATTGGTTGATGCGACGGATGCAGTCTGCCTGTGCGAACAATAAAATCACATTGCATGTTATCGAGTCGCCTTTGTTTTTAAACCGCGCCGCCGATTTGCGCGCCGGCTTTTTTGCACCCCACAAAAAATCATTTTTTCAAACGTCATTTTATAAACAACAGCGGATAGATTTTAATATTTTAATGGAAGCCGATGGACAACCGAAAGGGGGGCAGTGGACATACGACATCGACAATCGAAAAAAGTACCCCAAAGGTAAAACCGTGGTGGAGACCATTTTTCCTGACGCCACTGCGTATTGGAACGAGGCAAGCAATTATGTGCAAACCCATTTTCCGGATGCGCCGGGTGCGGTACAATTTGTTTATCCGCACACACATACCGCCGCTGCTGCGTGGTTGAAACAATTTTTAACGCGCCGTTTTTACGATTTTGGTATTTACGAAGATGCGCTCGTGCAAGGCGAAATGGTGTTACACCACAGTGTATTAACGCCGATGTTGAATGTGGGATTAATATCGCCACAAACTATTTTGCAAGAAACCGTAACATGGTCTAAAACCTACGACGTGCCCCTAAACTCACTCGAAGGATTTATTCGCCAAATTATAGGTTGGCGCGAATTTATGCGCGGGGTGTACATCGCCAAAGGCCGCGAGCAACGCACGAAGAATTTTTGGCAATTCACACGCCCCATGCCGAGTTCGTTTTACACCGCCACCACCGGCATCGATCCCGTAGACGATGTGATTCGCAAAGTGTTGAAGACAGGCTACGCGCACCACATCGAACGCCTCATGGTGCTTGGCAATTTCATGTTGTTGTGCGAAATAGAACCCAAGTCCGTGTACCGTTGGTTCATGGAACTCTTCATCGACGCGTACGATTGGGTGATGGTCCCCAACGTGTATGGCATGAGTCAATTCGCCGATGGCGGCATCCTCTCCACCAAGCCCTACATCAGCGGCAGCAACTACATCACCAAAATGAGCGATTACAAAAAAGGCCCGTGGCAAGAAATTTGGGACGCGTTATTTTGGCGATTTTTAAACAAGCACCGCGAGGTATTCTTGCGCAATCCCCGCATGGGCATGCTCATTCGAACCTACGATAAATGGCCCGACGAAAAACGAAATGCGGTACATACCACCGCCGAGAATTTCTTGCAACAGTTACATTAGGGGGGCCGTCGGCATCCTCTCTTTCTTCAGCATCGCTACCCGCTGTCCGCTCCTACTCCGCACCGCCTGAAGTCGGTTTGCGGGGTATCCGCTACCATCGGGGGCCCACATCAACGGCATCACTAACACCAGCTATGAGAAAATTCATTCTGCTTCTCCTATGAAAAAAAGCAGTGTTGCCAAGTAGATCAATAAAATTTCCTTCGAAGGAACGTGCGTTGGCACGTTCCCTGTCTGGATGTATTTGTTTTCTAACTGCAAGTATACTAAA
>JBIKQE010000215.1:0-4063 GCA_044349815.1 Chitinophagaceae bacterium
CTTAATGGATCGTTTTAAAATTACACATGTATGATTAGTGTTATCATAATGACTTATAACCCGAAGAAGCATATTTTTGATCAAACCTTAAATGCGTTAAAGAATCAAGATTTGCCTTATGATGAATGGGAGTTGATTTTGGTAGATAATGCCAGCGACGTGTTGGTTAGTAGTCAATATAATATCGATTGGCATCCTAATGGAATTATTGTTGAAGAGCCTGAATTGGGTTGTGTAAACGCCCGAGTTCGAGCCATACAAATAGCAGTTAGCGATTGGTATGTTTTTGTTGACGACGATAATTTATTATCACCCGATTACTTATCTAAAGCTAAAAAGATAATTCAAGAACGACCCTATTTGGGTTGTTTTGGAGGTAATCAGGTTGGTAAGTACCTCGATAAACCACCCCGTAAAGAAGTGAAGAAATATTTGGAGATGATTGCCATTAGGCATATTCCCAAAGACCGTATTTCGAACATGTATATTTGGGAAACAACGCCGGCTAGTGCGGGGGCCGTTATTCGTGCCGAAGTAGTTAAAAGGTTTGTTTATATTATACAAAACGATCAGTCGCGTTTTTTTCTTGGAAGGCGAGGTAATTCCCTCATGTCGTCGGAAGATATAGACATGGCTTATGTTTCTATTGATCTGGGATATATGAATGGTTTAATGGCCGAGCTGAGTTTTGAACACTGTATACCTGGCGGAAGATTAGAAAACGATTACCTGATTAAATTAATGTACTATAATCGGTATTCGACTTATGTATTAGATTTTGTTCGATTTAAGCGTAAGCCCAAATTAAATAGAATGATGTATAGTATGAATCAAATTAGTTTATTATTGAAAGGAAATTGGTTTGATTTTAAGATGAATCAAAGTGAACACAAAGCTAAAATACAATTCATAAAAGATTGGCGGGCTAATAAGTTCACAACAAAAGCATAATCTGCGAATAGGCTATTTGGCGTTTCATTTCTAATACCAAATAATATTTTATACGTCTTGCTATTTAAAGCTACTAGTGATTGTGATGTTTTCAGTAATTATTTGTACATATAATCCCGATTGGAATAAGTTGAATAAGGTATTAGAGGCTATAGCGCTTCAAACCTTACCAACGGCGGAATGGGAATGGTTGATTGTAGACAATGCATCGACGAAGCCTGTTGTTGACAGTATTCCGGAGCAACTCCAAAGTCGGATTATAGTATTAGAAGAAAAGGAACCCGGATTAACAGCGGCGCGTTTATGCGGTATAAAAGCAGCTAAAAACGAATGGCTTGTTTTTATTGACGATGATAATATTCTTCAATCCGATTATTTATCGTCTGCTAAATCCCTCATTCAACAACATGCCACTCTTGGGGCATTGGGTGGGCGCTTGGTTCCTTTGTACGAACAATTACCATCAAAAGAAGTACTCGACTATTTGTTCATGCTTGCCATACGAACGCCAACAACCGATGTTTGGGGCAACGATTATGCATGGAATAAAACCCCCTTTGGTGCAGGGATGGTCATTCGTAAATCAGTAGCATTACAATATGCCCATTTAGTTATTTCAGATCCATTGCGAAAAGGATTAGATCGTAAAGGAGATTCATTAATGTCGTCGGGGGATATTGATATGGTTCATACAGCGGTTGATATGGGGTATGATACGGGGGTTTTTGTTTCGTTGGAGTTAACGCATATTATACCGGCGGTAAGGGTAAGTAAAGAGTACTTAAAAAAAATGATGCGATATAATGCATTGTCGAATCATTTGCTTTTTTATATCCGATTCAAACGATTACCTAGCACGGCATCATCTTGGCGAAGGGTAAAACAACATCTACGTTTATGGAAGAACAGAGAATGGTTTCAGTCGGCCATGTTACGGGCACGCGATTGGGGTACTCGTGAGGCTATTGAACGAATTAATAAAATGACTAAATAAGTTTCAAATGGAATTGATTTTAGTACGGGAAACGTGGTCGCATATGGGTACTTCAAGTGGATTTGATCCCTTGTTTACAGAAATAGCCCATGTTTTTGAAAAAGAAACATTGTCGTTCTATGCTAACGCCTACGAACAAGCAACGAAGCCGAAATGGTATTTACGTATTTTGGGTAAAAACAAACGTGTTGCACTTGTTGGGCGGTTTTCGCCATTTATAGATCATAAGCATGAACGGTTAGCTCAACAGGTAGTTCGAGCACTGCAACAGCGTCCTGATGCAATTGTGCTTTTGTCGGTAACCGAAAATCAATTCGCACCATCATTCACCGCGTTGCCCGATTCCGATTTGAAACGCTTGGTATTATTTGTACATCAACCGCCCGCTTGGTTTAAATTAAATTGGCTGCAATTGTCAATCTTTTCGAAGGTGAAAGCGATTGTGTGTTTGAGCGCCAATCAAACTAATTTTTTCAAATCAATTAGTGGCAGCACACCGGTTATTCAAATTAATCATGGCGTTGATTTGAATTTTTTTAAGCCTCCTGAATTATCGAACCCCTTTGTTGGCCGGTTTCTATTTGTTGGCCAATGGATGCGCGATTTTAATGTTTTAACAACGTCGTTTAAATTAATGGCGACTCAGCATCCAGATATATCTTTACATTGTGTTATACAACGTCGTTTCCGAAATCACCCTTCGTTATATGAGCTAGCTCAATTGGAACAAGTATATTGGTACGATGATGTGTCGTCGGCACAATTATTAGAACTCTATCAGTCTGCCGATGCGTTATTTTTACCCTTAATAGACTCTACAGCTAACAATGCTTTGAATGAAGCGATGGCCTGTGGGTTGCCAATTATTTCAACCAAGGTAGGAGGTGTTCCCGATTATGTATTAGCCCGAGCGTCGTTGTTGGCAGAGCCAGGAAATGCAAGTAGCCATGCTCAAGCCGGGTTTGATTTTATTCAGAATAATACTTTTTTTAAGAATATGAAAACTGATATTCGAATGTTTGCTGAACTTAATTTAAGTTGGCGAGAACAAGCGAAACATCTAATAAATCAACTTATAAATTAAAGTACTCATTATCCGTATGCCTTTTCGAATTGCTTTTGTAAGCTTTGAATATCCACCCGATTCTAGTTTGGGTGGTATAGCGACGTATGTTGCTCAGGCAGCCCAATTAATGACGCAAAGAGGGCATCATGTAGAAGTTTTTGCATCGAGTTTAACTCGAAACGAAACAGTCGAAGAAAATAATATCTTGGTTCATTGGATAAAGGAATCTAACCGTAACGATTTTCCTATAATTGCCGGACACCGCATAGCCATCAGGCATTCCCAGCATCCATTTGATGTTATTGAATCGCCAGAGTATTATGCCGATGGTTTTAAAGCGATTGCGTTAGTGCCTTGTTTGCCACTTGTGGTTCGTTTACACACGCCAAGCCGAATGATAATTAATATGTCGTGGGCTCATTCGAAATCATACCCCTTCAAGCGCATAGGCAAATTGTGTAGCGCTTTTGTTAAGATATTATTGAGTAAATCGGGTGTTATGCCAAAGGTTAATCCTATTCAGTATTGGCAACAAATTGATTTGCTCGAAAAACAGTTTACGCAAAAAGCTAATCGAGTTGTGGCTTTATGCAACGATTTAAGAGTGTTTGCTGAAAAAGATTGGAAGATTTCGCCAGCTCAATTGACTATTTGCCCCAATATTTATCATCCACGCCCCGAATTATTAGCCATAACACCCAATGCTATAAGTAAAACTATCGGCTTTTTTGGTCGTCTAGAACGTCGAAAAGGCGTTGATTTATGGGTTAATGCTATTCCGGCTATTATTAAAAAATACCCTAATACTCGTTTCCGATTTGTAGGAAAAAGTCAAGAATATGCCCCAGGTCTTCCTTATGATGTTTGGATAAAGCAAACCCTAAAGGATCATATAAGTTCAATTGACATTGTTGATCATGTGGCTTTAGACGAAATGCCCAATCAGTATAATGCCGTAGATATTTGTGTCTTCCCTAGTAGGTGGGAAAATTTTCCGAATGTTTGCCTTGAAGCGATGTCGGCCGCAAAGGCAGTTATTGGTAGTAAGCATG
>JBIKQE010000216.1:0-4018 GCA_044349815.1 Chitinophagaceae bacterium
TATTTTTTCAGTTTCATCAAAAATGTCGTCATCCAGTTTTAATGATAGCGTTTTCATAGTGATTCGTTTTAGCAAAGGTATATACTAATTGTATATACTTTAATGTACTTGATTAATAAGGTTACTTTGCACGGTGGTCGGCCACGGCCGATGTCTATAGGGCTTGGTGCGTGGCCGTAGCGAAGCGGATCCGCCTCAGGCGGACGAATGGGACGGATAGTGGCTGAAGAAAGTTCATTTGCCGACAGCCTCAAAATTTACAGCATAAATAATTGTGCCGTTAATTCCTTGAGAAGATGTTGGCCCGTATACTGTTGGTTGATACCGATGGCTTTTAAATTGTATTCGTGCAAACAATCTAACACCTTGATGGTTTTGGGCAAGGTGTAATGCCGCGCCGCGCCGTGATAATCGTTGAGGGCAAAGGGCGGAATTTGCATGGCTGCTGCACGTTCGCCGCCTTGCAAATGCGCGCTGTAATGATATAAATATACTTTCCGAAATTCGCTATACAACATACCCAGCACCATAATAATATTCCCCGACTTGGGATTGGTTATAAAATACTGCGCCACTTTGAATGCCTTTTCAACATCGCCGTTGAGCACGGCTTTGGCGTATTCAAAGCCGTTATATTCTTTACTAACGCCAATGTATTTTTCAATTTTATCGGCGCTTATTTCGCGGTCGGTTTCATTAAGATTCAGGGCGAGTTTCCCTAATTCGTTGGCAATTTTTTGGAGATTATTCCCGAGGTATTCGCAAATAAGTTGGGCGTTCTGAGGTGTGAGCGACCATTCGTGGTTTTTAGCATAATCCAATACCCATTCGGGCAACTTATGCTCTTTGATTTTATCGAAACTAATAGCTACAGCACCTTGCTTCACAGCTTCTTTCACAAGACTTTTTCGCTTATCAAACTTGCCGTATTTTAAAGCAATCACCAACGTGGTGGTAGGCGATGGATTTTTACAATAACTTTCAAGTTCGTACAAGATAGCGGGCTTCATTTGAGCGGCTTCTTTTATAAGTACCAACTTGCGCGGGGCCATTACCGGATAAGCACGACATTCATTCACCACCTGAATGGAACTTTGAATATCTTTCCCATACAAAATCGACAAATTAAAATCGCGTTCGTGGGCTTGCAGTAGATGATGTTCAAAAGCATCAGACACCATATCGATGAAATACGGTTCATCGCCATCAAATAAATAGACGGAGGCCACTTCGCCTTTTTTAATCGCTCGTGTAATATCGTTTATTTCTTTCATGACGTTCTATCGTTATCGTGCTTTTACTCATTGTTTGTGTTCCCATCAAGCGCAATAAAATATGGGCTACAGCCAACACATCGTGTTCGCAATAATCTATAATACGTTGCCGATTACGTTCTTGCCAATACACTTGGGCTACATCGTGGCCTTGCATCGTTTGCTTCGGACTGTCGATACCCAGCAAAGTACAGAGCAAATCGACTGACACAAAATTTTTAAACTCGCCGAATTTCCAAAATTGCAAGGTATCAATCAAGGGACTTTCCCAAGGTTTTTTAGCTTGCATTTGGGCCAAGAGCGGTGGCAGGGGTACTTGTTGAATAAAAGAGCGACGACAAATATACGGTATGTCGAACTCCCGAATATTATGCCCGGCCAAGCGTTCGGGTAGTTGTTCCATGCAAAAGGCAAAGAACTTGCGCAACAATTCATCTTCGGGCCCGTCGAAACTACGCAAATGTATAATCGGGGCATCTTCGTGGCCGCTGAGTATACCCGTACTGATGCATACAATTTTACCAAATTCGGCATAAATACCGGCACGTTCCCAAGCTTGAGCGGGTTCGAAGGGCAAATCGGCTTGCCATTGGGCGGCTTTTCGCGACCAATGGGCTTGCAAGGGCTCCGATAATTGATCGAAGGCTGGAACAATGGGAACGGTTTCAACGTCTATTATCAGCACATTGTGAAAAGGATACATAAGGGAGGTTTAGGTAAAAAAAAGCAAAATGCAACTTAGTACTTGTAAAATCGGAGGGGGGCGACTTACCTTTGTTCAATAAAAAATCGTACATGAACCCTTACGAACAAAAACCCCAGGATAACCCAACACCCAGCGCGAATAAATCGCGCACCATTTATTTGGTCATCATTGCCGTGCTTGCAGCCGCCCTTATTTACTTGTTTGTTACCAATCAGAAAAAAGGCGATACCATCCAAGAACAAACAGAACAATTGGAAACCGCCCAAACCGATTTTACCGATTTGGAAACCGATTACAATGCTGTATTGGCTCGCTTAGATGAGATGAAAAGCCAAAGTGTACAAATGGATAGCTTATTAGGGACCAAGTCGGAAGAAGTGGAAGCCTTGAAAGTGAAAATTGCGTCGATATTGAAAGACAAGAACGCGTCGGCATCGAAGTTGAAAGAAGCCAATGGCTTGATTACGGAGTTGAACAAGAAACTGAGTTCGTTTGAAGAACAATTGGTGGCGTTGAAACGTGAAAACATTGAATTGAGCGAAGACAATAAGCAATTGAGTGAAGAAAAATCGGCGTTGGAAACGGAGCGTACGGCCTTGAATTCTGAAAAACAAGCATTGGAAAAGAAAGTTGAAGAAGGATCTGTATTGAGTGCTTCGAATATTCGGATGGAAACCTTGAAACAAGGAAAAAACTTGGTAGGTAAAGCGGTTGAAAAAGAAACCAGCAAAGCAACCAAAGTAGATATGATGCGCATTAGCTTCGATTTGAACGATAACCGTATTAGCGAGAGTGGCGATAAGATGATTTACATGGTAGTAACCGGACCCAACGGTACGGTTTATGGCCGTTCGACCTTCCGTACCCATGAAGGAAAAGAAAAAGTGTATACTGCCACTAAAATAGTTCCTTATCACCGTGGCGAAAAGACATATGGTGTTACACTCGATTGGACGCCAAGCCAGGCTTTTAGTGCAGGCAGTTATCACGTTGATTTGTATCATATGGGTTATAAGATTGGTTCACAACAAGTTTCATTACGTTAATTTTTTTGCATGTCTAAAATCATAAGCATCGGTTGCGACCATGCCGGTACCGATTACAAAACCTCACTCATACAACACCTTGAAGCACAAGGGTACACGGTTATCAATCGGGGCACGAATAGCCACGATAGCGTAGATTATCCCGATTATGCACACCCTGTAGCCAACGATGTTGAAACAGGTGCTGCTCATTTGGGCATTTTAATTTGTGGCAGTGCCAATGGTGTTGCAATTACCGCCAACAAACATCAAGGTATACGGGCGGCATTATGTTGGACCAACGAGGTGGCTGCCTTGGCGCGTCAACACAACGATGCCAATATAATTTGTTTGCCTGCTCGCTTTATTTCCATCGAAGATGCCAGCACCTTAACCGATACGTTTTTGAACACTCCGTTTGAAGGTGGCCGACACGCCAATCGGGTGAATAAAATTGCTTGCGCGTAAGGAATTTTATTTTGTAGCCGCTTCCGGATGGAGTATTTTTTGCACCAAGCGAACATAGGTATACGAAAATTGGTTATCCATTTTTTCAACTACTTCACGCACTGTTAAATCAACATGAATTTCCAGGGCCCGTTTGATGTCGTCGAATTGAACAGGCGTCAACAAATCGTTGATGCTAATCGCCCCTTCTTCCACCATACTGGCTAAATGTCCTTCAATGGTCGATTTAGCCAACTTCCGAATTTGTGCAATTTCATCGATGTCTTTTCCCGACTGAAAATAAATCAACGATTCTTTAGCGCTATCACCACGTTTTACTTTCACTTTTTCAGGTGCTTTTGTAGCCGTTTCGGGCATAGCAAATCGCTCTTGGTTGGCTGGCCACAAGGCTTCTCCTTGCCAAGTACTGTTAGCAAACTCATCGAGTTGTTTCTTTAATGCCATGCGGAAGCCAAAACTTTGTTCTCGTACTGTTTTAAAAGCCACGCGCATAGGTATTTCGGTTTCAAATTCGCTACAAGGCAACAGCAAATCGTTGTAAATAA
>JBIKQE010000217.1:0-4009 GCA_044349815.1 Chitinophagaceae bacterium
CTTCTTGTTTTTGGGTGTTGTGCAACGATACACCGGCTTGTTCCAAGGCATCGAGCAACGCGCGGTTGTCGTGGTGCGTAAAAAACTCCACAATGCTCGTGGCTACTTTTTCGCCTACGTCTTCAATACTCAATAAATCGTCTTTGGTTTTCGAGTACAATTCGCTGATGTGCGATACCGTGCGCGCCAAGGCCTTGGCTGTGGTTTCGCCCACATAACGAATGCCCAAGGCAAACATCAAGCGCGCCAAGGGTTGTTGCTTCGAGGCCTCAATGGCGGCTTTTAAATTCTGCATCGACTTTTCGCCGAAGCCTTCCATGCCTTTGATTTGTTCGTACGGCAAATGGTAAATGCCTGCAATATTTTTCAAAAATCCTTGCTCATAAAATTTACGCACCAAGGCATCACCCAATCCGCGAATATCCATCGCATCTTTTGAGGCAAAATGAATGATGCGCTCAATCACTTGCGCTTCGCAATTGATGTTGGTGCAACGCCACACAGCTTCGCCTTCGGGTTTGAACAAGGCTTCGTTACACACCGGACAAGCCCGCGGAAATTCAATGGCACGTTCGTGGCCTTTACGTAATTCCGGAAACGATTTCACCACGTAAGGAATCACATCGCCGGCGCGTTCAATTAATACCGTATCGCCCAACATCAATTGTTTTTCGTTCACCACTTCTTCGTTGAACAACGACAACGATGATATAGTAACACCACCCACCGATACCGGTTCAATTTTCGCCACCGGCGTAATACTCCCCGTGCGGCCTACTTGGTATTCCACCGCCAACAAGGTGCTGGTGGCTTGACGCGCTTTGAATTTAAACGCCATGGCCCAACGCGGGTGGTGACTCGTTTGTCCCACTTTTTCTTGTATCGCAATCCGGTTCACTTTAATCACCATCCCATCAATATCGTACGGCAAGCTATCGCGCTTGGTTTCAAAATCGAGCACATAATCAATCACCGCATCAATGCCTTGCACACAACGCGCCCACGGGTACGAACTTTTGTAGCCTAATTCGTGGAGGGTTTGCAACAACGCGTAGTGACTGTCCACATAGGGTTTAGCCAGTGCCGCATCGCTGAGCGACAAATAACTAATATGATACAAAAACGCATCGAGTTGGCGTTTGGCCACTTCGGCGGGGTCTTTGATGCGCAAACTCCCACTGGCGGCGTTGCGGGCATTGGCCAAGGGCGCGTTGCCTGCCGCCACCAAAGTGGTATTGTATTCGGCAAATTTTTCTTTGGTCAGCATCACTTCGCCACGAATTTCAATGTGTTGAATACCCCTACTCAACCAATTGGCCGACAAGGGAATGGAACGAATTTGTTTAGCATTGGTGCTGATGTCGTCGCCTTCGGTACCATTGCCACGGGTAGCGGCGCGCGTGAGCACATTGTTTTCATAAATCAACGAAATACTCGCCCCATCAAATTTCGGTTCAATGCAATAATCAATCACCGCCTCGCCACTGAGTTCACGGTTCTTCCGATCCCAATCGCGCAAGTCTTCCGCATTGTAACTATTTTCCAAACTCAACATCGGCACTAAATGCGCCACCGTCGGGAAGTTTTTATTCAAGCCCATTGCCACGCGTTGCGTAGGCGAATCGGGCGTCACCAACAAGGGGTTCGCTGTTTCCAATTGTTTTAATTGTTGAAACAAGGCATCGTATTCCGCATCGGCCAACAGCGGCTGATCTTGCACATAGTAGGTCCAATCGGCAAACAAAATCAATTGCCTGAGCGCGTGTAAATCCTGTACATCGGCAGACTTACTAAGCCATTGCTTTGCCTGTTGAACATAGTGCGGCGCTTGTTGCATGTCGTACATCATGCCGTAAAAATACATTGAAATTGGTTTGGTCTCCGTAGTGTCTGCCCCTGTAGCAACAACAATAAAAAACAATCCTTTTGGGCGACACTGCGGCATGTCCTTATCAAATTGCCTTTTATTTTTTGAAGCGCAGCGAATAGGCTTTCTTCAGCGGTTATCCCGCTTTGCGCCGCTACGGGGTAGCTGGCTCCAATCGGGGCTATCTCCCATCGTCCGATTCTTTCCTGATCTTTTTTTGGTCGCACACGTCGCAATAGTCCCACTTCAACACCATGCCTTTGTAAGACTCGTGGGACTATTGGGACCATTGGCGCTGAAGAATGAATCAGCCGCTGAAAGATAGCCGCGATAGGAGCAAGGTGCCGTGCACCGCGGATAGCGCGACGGCAGTTGAACAAAGCGATGCGGATGCGCTTCAAAAAAAATCATTACAGTGGTTTGTGAAGACACAAACCACGGAATGAGTGGTTTGTGAAGACACAAACCACGGAATGAGACACAAACCACGGATCGTAGACACAAACCACGAATCGTAAAAAAATCCTTACTTCTCCAACAAGGCCATCCACGCTTCATCCACCATTTGTTGCGCCAATAAATTGCGCGCCTTCAGGTGAATGTCTTGCGATAAACTGGCGTGATCGGCGCCGGCAGGGAGTTCAGACACATTGGCCAACATACCTAAATCGTTGCCCGTCAACACCGTGCTGTTCCGAATGGCCTCGGGCAAAGCATCGATGCCCACGCCTAATTTCATGTTGGGTTTGGGTACGGTAAATACGGCATCGCCACTGGCACGGCAATAATAATCACCGCCCATGCGCGCTACTAAATCTATTTTGTGCGGATCAATTTGTCCGGCCTCATTGAGCACGGCATCGTTGATGTGCATCGCCAGCATTTCGCAAATTATGAGGTTGCCTGCACCACCCTCGTGGCCGGTTTCTATCACTTGCTTTACAATGCATTCCATGTTCACCGGACTCTCCTTCACGAGGAAGGGTTTTACGTGTTGCGCGGCCAACGGGGTGAAGCCGGCTTTGGCAAATTCATCCACACCTTTGGGGTATTCGCAACTGGCCAAACTCATTTGTTGCACCATGTTGTAATTCACCACGCTAATCACTACTTCCTTGGTTTCAATGCAATTCTCCAAGGTATGTTTGATGGTATTGTCGCGCACGCGGCGTGCCGGCGAAAAAATAAGCGTTACCGGATTACTGCCAAACACGTTGAAAAAACTGAAAGGCGATAAATTGGCGTTGCCTTCTGCATCGATGGTGGACGCAAAACAAATGGGGCGCGGGGCCACCGAACCCAATAAATACGCGTGTAATTGTGCGGTTTTAATACTGCCGGGCGTGATGATCATACAATACGATTTAAGCTAAATTTTTTTTCAAGGCCAAAATGGAGAAGTCGGTATTTTCCTTCCGAATGGTATTCGATAAATGGCCTAAGCCATCAATATCCATAGTCACCACATCGTTGGGTTGCAACCATTGTACCTTGTAATTGGGGTCGTTCAACAAGCCGGTGCCGTTGAGTTCCAAGAAGCAACCGGTACCCACCGTGCCGCTGCCAATCACATCGCCGGGAAGAATATCCACGCCATAAGCGCAACGTTCCAAAATTTCGGCGAAGGTCCAATCCATATCGCCCACATTGCCTTCGCTTACTTGCACCCCGTTTACGTGGCACGTCATACGGAGGTTGTAATTGATGCCGGTGTGGCCGGGTTTGGCGGGTATTTTAAAGGCCTCGAGTTCATCGGGCGTAACCAACATAGGGCCAATGACCGTTGAAAAATCTTTGCCTTTAGCAGGACCGAGATTGAGCAACATTTCTTCCATTTGCAGGGTGCGTGCACTCATGTCGTTCATAATCATAAAGCCGCCAATGTATTGGTCGGCGTCGGCGGCTTTGATGTTGCGGCCTTTTTTACACACCACAATGGCTACTTCCAATTCAAAATCGAGTTTCTGAAAATGGTCGGGCATGCATACAATATCGCCGGGACCTTGAATGGCGTTGTGGTTGGTGAAATAGAAGATGGGGTACTGATCGAACTCGGCAATCATATCGACCTTGCGGTTACGGCGGGCCGCTGCCACGTGCTGACGGAATGCATAGCCATCGCGACAACTTGTGGGTTTGGGC
>JBIKQE010000218.1:0-4000 GCA_044349815.1 Chitinophagaceae bacterium
TTGGTAAAATGGTCACGGTAACGTGACCATTTTTTTATTCCATAACAACGAAGCGTAGGCATTTTTACTTTCATCTGTCTTGCTTAAACCAACTTTCGAAAGGCATAAAAAAACCGGCATCCATGTGCCGGTTTTAATATTGTAAATGAGAATTACTTATTTCAATTTACGCATAATGCTTGGCGATACGGCATCGGTATGCACTAAAATAGCCGTTGTTTTATACTGAAAAAAGGCCTTCGATACATACAAATACCCTTTATAATCGTTGCTTTCTCCCCATGAATTTTTTACCATGTAATATTCTTTGCCATTCTGATCTTTCGCCACACCTACAATATGCATCCCATGATCGTCGGTGGTGGTATAATTATCAAAGGCTTCTTCGCGAATGGCCGCTGTAATAGTACGCTCTGATTTTGGTCCATCGAACATGGTGCGTAATTCATCGCTACTCATGTCTTCCAATTCTTTTTCAGGAACAACAGCTACGCCATTTTTCCAACTGAAATATTTTTCGCTTACATCGGTTGCCCAGGCTACTGTAAAGCCTTTTTGTAAGGCATTGTCTACTACATCGGTCAATTCGTTTAAGGGTAAATTGTATACCTGTTGTAAACTCCAATTGTCGGGCACCATCATAACCGTTGATGTGTAATACGGCACATAGGTGTACGACGAAAATTCGATGTAATTGTCCGGATTAACACCTACAACCTCATTAGCAAACGTTTCCGGTGTATAGGTTTTCCCTTTCCAAGTAAACGATTCAGGGGCTTTGCCTAAATAACTGTCCATGGCGGCCGTAAACGCAGGCAACCAGTTTTTAGTCAGCTTGCCATTTTTATTTTCAACCACGCCCTTCAACATGCCTTCCAATACCGCTTGCATTTCGCCAAATTGGTTTTTCTTGGTGCCGTAGTTCAACCCGGTATAAACCTCATAAGGTACCATGCCATATTTCTTATAGGTCGACATTACATCGTGTAATTCCCCGCCATCGCCCCAGCCAATACCGCCATGCATACGTACATAGTTTCGGGCGCGTTCAATATAAGCACAACGGGCTGTGTACAATTCCGATAAGTCTACGAAGGGCTTGCCTTGGCGCATCATTTCACTTTCCATGAACGAATTGCCGGAGTAACTCCAACAAGTACCCGAACTCCCTTGATTTTTAATGGGTGAATTTTCAAGATTAATTATCGGCGTAAACTTGAATTTCAGCTTCGCACTGTCCGATTGATTCGCTTTTAAGGAATTGACTAAATTGTCTTGGGCATATAAGGCCATACTGGCACTGCCCGCTATCCATAACGTAAAAAGTATTTTTTTCATGGTGCTAATATACAGACTGCCTCGCATTTTGAAATTGAATAGGCAATAAGAACATCAAAAAAAAATTATAAAATAAATTGTTGCAAGGCTTCCGCCATTTTCCGATCGTTACTCAAACGCGGCACTTTGTTTTGCCCGCCCAATTTGCCTTCCGATTTCATATAATCGATAAAGGCATGGGGGCGCAATGAACGAATGCGCAACACCGATAAAATACCACCCCGCAATAAATCGTCGTAGTATACATTTTTTTCGCGAAGGGCTTGGTCCACCACCTCCGCAAAGGCCAACAGGTTAGGAGGTTCGTTGTTGAATTCAATAAACCATTCGTGGTAACTCGGTCCGCCATCTTGCGATACATAAGGCGCAACCGTAAATTCAGTAATGCCAATACCCATCCGATTGGCCACCGATAACAACGCGTGTTCCACTTCTTCGCCAATAACATGTTCGCCAAAGGCTGAAATAAAATGCTTGATGCGACCGGTTACTACAATACGGTAAGGCGACAAGGAAACAAAGCGCACCGTATCGCCAATATTATAGGCCCACAAGCCGGCATTACTGCTCACAATCAAGGCGTAGTTCACACCGAGCTGAACCTCACCCAAAGTCAGTCGGGTAGGGTGCTCATTAAAAATGTCGCCGGCAGGAACAAATTCAAAAAACAAGCCAGACCATGTATTGAGCAATAAGCCCTCGGCCTCCTGACTATCTTGAAAAGCAAAAAAGCCTTCACTGGCCGGAAAGGTTTCAATGGTATGAATGGGTTTCCCTAAACTCTCCATTAAGCGCGCCCGATAAGGTTCCACATTCACGCCGCCATGCACCATCAATTGCAATTGCGGAAATAATTCAGTAATGGTTTTTCCACTCCGAGCTTGCAGTCGATCGAAATACATTTGCATCCAAGGCGGTATCCCACTAATGAGCGTCATATTGCGTTGCCAGGTTTCTTCCACAATCGCATCCAATTTGGTTTCCCAATCGTCGATGCAATTGGTGGCATACGACGGTAATTGATTTTTACGCAAATAACCCGGCACATGATGGTTGACGATCCCACTTAAACGACCACAAAGAATACCATGCAAGGTTTCCAATTCGGGGGAGCCCGATAAGAAAATGAGTTGGCCATCCACAAAACGACTGTTCCCTGTTTCAGCGATATAACACAACAAGGCATTGCGGGCCGCCGCTATATGGTCGGGCATGCTTTCGCGGGTAATAGGAATGTATTTGGCACCACTGGTGGTGCCGCTGGTTTTAGCAAAATATTGCGGATGGCCCGGCCAGAGGACATCCACTTCGCCGGCTTTTACACGGTCGATATACGGTTTGAGGGCCTCATAATCGCGCAGGGGCACCGCTTGCGTAAAGTCGGCATGCCCATGAAGCGCAACAAAACGATGATCCTGTCCAAACCGAGTCTTAGCCGCTCGCCCCAATAATTGACGCAATAAAGTGGCTTGTTCAGCCACCGCTTGGTTGGCATGACCACGAATTTGGGAGGAAATCCACGCAGCAAGGGGTTTGGCAAGGGCCGATTTGAGGGCCATGAAGGAGTAATTTGGCCTACAAAGATGCGTTAAAGTAGCCAAATAGCCCCTTGCCCTAGGATAGGAAAAAAAGCCATCAAAACACTGAATTTGAATTTGGTTGAATAGAAAAATAACGTATCTTTGCACTCCCAATTTAAAAATCAAGGCTATGTTTGCTATTGTCGATATTGCTGGTCAGCAATTCAAAGTGAAAGAAAACGACCAACTGTTTGTGCACCGTTTACAAGGAAATGTAGGCGACGTGGTGAATCCTAAAGTGTTGATGACTGCCACCGGCGGTTCAATCGCCATGAACGGATCAGCCAAAGCTGAAATTGTAGAGCATCTGCAAGGCGACAAAGTAATTACCTTCCACAAGAAGCGTCGTAAAGGGTTTACCAAGAAAATTGGTCACCGCGAAGCCTTAACGAAAGTAAAAATTACGTCGATTGCCTAAGTGCAGTTTCAATTTTAATTTATAATCCAAAAAACACGAAGTCATGGCACATAAAAAAGGTGAAGGTAGCGTAAAGAATGGTCGCGATTCGCACAGCAAACGTTTAGGCGTTAAGTTGTTCGGTGGTCAAGCTGCTAAATCCGGTAATATTATTTTGCGTCAACGTGGTAACGTATACCACCCCGGCGAAAATGTAGGTCAAGGGAAAGATTTTACCTTGTTTGCATTGCACGATGGAACAATTACTTTCCGTAAAACGAAGGATAAAACCATCGTTTCTGTCCTTTAAGACAAATTTTTTGCTGTTTTGCCGAAATTTTTGAAGAAAATGTTTTGTAATTAAAAAAAATTACATATGTTTGTCTTCGTAAAATTCATTTTCTAACCCTTAAATTCAAAAAAATGGCAACAGCAAAAAAAGCCGCACCAAAAAAAGCAGCCGCTAAAAAAGCAGCTCCAAAGAAAGCAGCAGCTCCAAAAAAGGCAGCAGCTCCTAAAAAAGCAGCTCCTAAGAAAGCAGCAGCTCCTAAGAAAGCCGCTCCTAAAAAAGCAGCAGCTAAGAAAGCAGCTCCTAAAAAAGCAGCAGCTAAGAAAGCAGCTCCTAAGAAAGCCGCCGCTCCAAAAAAAGCAGCAGCTCCTAAGAAAGCAGCTCCTAAAAAGGCCG
>JBIKQE010000032.1:0-14308 GCA_044349815.1 Chitinophagaceae bacterium
CTGAAATGGAAGAAGAAATAACATTCCGTTCTAAGCTACGCCTTTATTGTAAAGACAAATTATTGTCGTATAAAATACCAGTTAGCATTAAGTTGTCTTCATCGCCTTTGATGTCGGAACGATTCAAAGTACAACGAAAAGGATGAGTACAATACATTACACCCGATATGATCGGGATCTGTCTATAGCGCCTCATTTAGAACATATTTTATTGGCGATAAACAATGATTTCTCGCCGCCGTTAGAAGATTGGGTCGATATAGCCGATTATGCACGTAAAATGGCCGGAAAGGCTGTGTGTTGGTTGGCGTATTGCAACAATGAAGTTGTTGGTTTTGCCGCCTGTTATGTCAATAAGTCGCCATTGTATAGTTTTTGGACTATGTTGGCTATTCGTAAAGAATATCGAAATAGAATGATTGCATTGCAAATTGAACCTATAATAATTACGTATTGTCGCGAGTACGGCAGTAGTGGCATAAAGGCCGAAGTTGATCCACGTCATGTTGATTTAATTAAGCTGCACCGGCATTTTGGTTTTATCCCCACAATTGAACATACTAATGAACAAGGTCGATCGTGGATTGAATTGCAATTATCTTTTTAATGAACCTAAGATGTTGGTTAACTCCGCTGCAGTAATGCAACCTTACCTGTTTCCTAACTTGGCATACTATAAGTTAGTACGCCATGTAGAGCATTTTGTTTTTTACGATGATGTTCATTTTATTAAAGGAGGTTGGATTAATAAAAACAATATACTTTACAACGCTAAGGCCCTTTCGTTTCGTTTGCCATTAGTTGATGCAAGTTCGAATAAATTAATTTCTGACGTAGTATTGTTTAACAAAGACAGAGAAATTGCCTTGTTGTTGAAGAAGTTAACGTATTCGTATGCGAAAGCACCCTTTTTTAACGACGTAATAAAACTAATTGAAGAAGTTTTAACTACACCAACTCAAAGTATTGCAGAATTAGCCGAACAAAGCATTCTTTTGGTTTTCAATTATTTGAAGTTGCCACTGATTGCGTCTACATCATCAACACTATTGTATAATCGTGCAGGGCAAAACAGCACAGATCGATTGATCGAACTTATTCATTCTTTAGATAAAAAAAAATACCTTAATGCTATCGGAGGCAAAGCACTTTATAACAAGGAATATTTCAAATCGAAGGGTATTGATTTGTTTTTCATAAGTGCTACTAAGCAAGAATATAAACAGTTTAATCATCCTTTTGTTCCGGGCTTGTCGATGATTGATGTATTGATGTTTAATCATCCTGAACAAGTTTTATCTCTTTTAGATGCCATTGAATATGAATAATAGGGCCGCAACAACAAACAAATCGTATGCTGTTGGTGTATTTATGTGGCGTCGTGACGCCCATTTGGCCCTTATACTTGAAGCTATTAAACAATACGGCCCTTCAAAACTTTATTTGTTTGTAGATGGGGCTAGAAATGAGGATGATCAAGTTGATATAAATAGGGTACTTAGTACTTGTAAAATTACATTGCAAAATGTGCCGTTTGAGGTTGTTTACGATGTTGCACCGAATCATATAGGCTTGAATAAACGATTCAGAACAGGTATTCATCATTTGTTTAGTGCGGAACCATGTGCTATTGTTTTAGAAGACGACACGATTCCTGCTTTGTCTTTTTTTGAATTTTGCACTTATTATTTATCTGCTTGTTTCGATAGCAAGGATATAGTTGCCATAAATGGTTACTTCAAAATGGGAACCTCTTTTGATAAGGATCATTCTTTGAAAGGGCCGTTCACGCATCATATCTTTAATCCGTGGGGATGGGCTTCTTGGGGGCATAAGATTTTGCCATTATATAATCCTGATATCCAATCGGTGAATGTATGGCAATCGTTTCGTGTATTTTCGCTTTGGTGGAATGTTGATCTATACCGTTTGCGTCGTAAATTATTACATAATATTGAATCAGGAATTTTAAATACATGGGATGTGCAATTACAATGGTCCATTTTTTTAGCTCGTAAAAAAGTATTGACTACACCTATTAATTTGATTTCAAATGTAGGTAACGATGCATTGGCTTCTACATTTATTGCTGGCTCAGCCGATTTCAATCAGCCTGTCAGCGAGTTGCCGTCCGACTTTTATTCTTCTGAAATTCGACATTTACCAAGCTACGATTTTATTTTATGTCGGTCTAAACCAAATCGTGTTTATATTAAAAAACAAATTAGAAAAATTGCCGATAAATTGTTTTTAAAATAAACAAATGATAATTGTGATTAAATAAATATGAAAACATTAATTTAAAATATAGTTATCCGTATTATTTTTACTTCCTAATATAATGAATAACAATTCTAATAATATACATTTTTTGGCTGAACCTATATTGGTTACCAATCATGAGTGGCCTTTGGGAACAACACCATTAGTAAGTGTAAGTAGTCTTGTTTATAATCATTTGCCATATTTGGATACGTGTATTCAACATATGTTGCTGCAAAAAACAAGTTTTCCGGTAGAGTTTGTATTCCACGACGATGCTTCCAATGATGGTAGTACCGCTATAATTCAACAATATTGTACGCAATATCCGAGATTGTTTAAGTTGGTTTTGCAAGAGCAGAATAATTATCATCACAATATTCGTAAAATCGAAAACGATTTGCATCAGGCCCGTTCGGGTAAGTATATTGCCAATTGCGAAGGTGATGATTATTGGATAGATCCTTTAAAATTAGAAAAGCAGGTTCAATTTCTTGAATCAAATCCAGACTTTGCCGGAGTGCATACACGTGTGCAGTACGTTAATGCAGCGGGTGAAATTTGCGGGGTTTCCAATAAAGTAACACCCGAATTGGAAGAGGCAGATTTTAAAGATATTATTCTTAATAGTATGATTCACTCGGTGAGTTTTATGTACCGAACATCTGCTTTGTTAATTAATAATATTCCAGTTTGGGAATTATCAAATCATTATTACGATCAATATCTTTTTTTAGTTACAGCTAGAGAGGGAAAAATCAAGTATCTCAATGAAACAATGGCAGCTTATCGAATTAATGTAGGGGTGTTAAATACTTGGAATCGTTTTTCAAAGGCGCTCTATACCGAGGAGTGTATCCATTTCTTTCAGCAACATATTACCCGAAACGATTGGCGTTTAGCTACTTTTTTAAAATTAAAATCTGTTTACGCTATCTTATATTGTTGTTATGCAAAATCGCATGATGCTTTAGCAGGTGTTTATTTAAAAAAATATATCCGTAATTTAAAGTCATTGTATAAAGAACTGCCGTTCATTCAATTCGTAAAAGTGGCATCATTGCTAGAATATAATATGGCGAGAGGTCTTTTTTGGCATGTTGTTCTTTATTTAAGTAGTGGGAGAATTAAACCTAAAGGAAGTACATAATTTACTTACTATGCGTCTGTTGTGGGGCATGGATGCATGGGTATGTTTGATTGTATAAGGCAAAGAATGTTTTGATTTGTCAAAATAATCCCTTTTAAATGGCCTTAAAAGTCTTTGAATTTTACATTTTCTTTTATTGTAACGGTTGAAGAACAATTCTTTTTTAAATTTAACTAGCATTTTCAGGTTTTAAAGCATTTATTTGTAAGACAATACTGTTTGATAAATTGGTTATTTGGGTTTTGCGGGTGAGCGTTTGTAATTTGTCAATAAATGGGTTCTTTTTTTGAATAAAGTGGATTAGTTGTAATGAGTTTGACACAAAAAGCTGGAAAAGCTGGTTCGTTAATGTTGTTCCGAAAGGGTTGGGGGGCGCTCATTAATTTAGGCGTTATGGCCTATTTGGCGCGTCATATCGATAAGTCGGAGTTTGGTTTAGTTGTTATTTCATCTAACTTAATCAATTTCGTTCAGGTTCTAGCCATCAGTGGCATTGGGGAATATGTAATTTATTACAATGGAGAGGATCGTAAGAGAGTCCTTAATGCAGCATTTTGGTTGAATTTTGTTTTAGTATTCACTGTCGCTTTGGTTGTTATTTTGTTGAGCCCCTTTTGGGCCGATCAGTTTAAAGACCCACGAATACGCAATATAACTTGGATGCTGTTAATTGGTTTTGTGTTTAGTGCCATGAATAGTATTCCTATCAGTATTTTTCGAAAGTCGTTAGACTTTAAACCAATGGTTACTATTCAAACCATTTTCGGAACAATTGGCCAATTAACATCGGTGGCTTGTGTAATTGCAGGCTTTGGTGTTTATAGTTTGGTGGTTCCCAACATGGTACTAATACCAATACTTTGTATAGTTCTTTTTTGGAAATCAGGATTCAGACCTTCCCTTAAATCGTTAGATATTAAATATTGGAAGCAAATTTTCAATTATACCAAACACATGATTGGTGGAACAGCCATGAATAAGTTTGCTAATGAAGGGGATACCTTTATTGTTGGTAAGCTATTAGGGATGGAGGCATTAGGTATTTATGATATTGCCTATAAATTAGCCCATATTTTAAGTTCTCATCTATTGCCCATTATTACTACAATAACATTGCCTATTTTGGCAAAGAATCAGCACGATTTACCTGTAGTTCGTTCTCATTTTCTTAGAATGGTGCAAATTATTGCATTGGTATTTTTTCCGGCCTTTACTGCCATGATTATATTCGCCGATGATATTATATTATTATTATACGGTGCAAATTGGACCGCTGTAATTCTGCCATTCCAGATATTGTGTGGTTTTGCTGTGTGGCGAACCATTAGTAGCCCATCGGCTAGTTTGTATGGTGCGCTTGGGAAGCCACATATTGCCCTTTACTTTAATTTGATTTTTACGCCATTATTTCTTGCCGCTGTGTATTTTAGTTCTGAATACGGGTTGATTTGGACGTGTATTATTGTTATGGCAACGCGAAACATAGCTTCATTATTCCATTTTATAATGTCGAATCATTTAATTCAAATTAAGTTTTCGGCATTTTATCGTTCGTTCAGCCCTATTTTATATGCATGTTTAATTTCTGGTGGTCTGATATTGGCTTTGCAATTACTGCCCATTTATTGGATGATTTTAGGGTTATTGTATGTGGTTCTGTTTATTCTCACGCTTCGGTTAATTAATCGTCGTTTCTTCGACGACAGTATTGCTTTGTTTAAAAGTATAATACCTTTTAAATTTAAAAAAGTAAGCAAATAAAATATCAAAATTTATGTGTGGTATATTAGGCGAATTGGGTAAAAAAATAAGTTCTCGCGACGAATTTATTGTTCTCCGCAACTTAATGCACGATCGTGGACCTGATGCGGACGGTTATTTGTCCGACGATGCTACGTATCGTTTTGGGTTTAAGCGCTTGGCTATTTTAGATTTAAGTCCAGCCGGAAATCAGCCTATGGTAAGTAGGAATGGCGAATGGATTTTAGTTATGAACGGCGAAGTATATAATTATCGTGAATTACATCGCCAATTGGGTTCGCCGGCATTGCGTTCAGGAGCTGATACGGAGGTTGTTCTCGAATTATTTCAATCGGTTGGATTTGTTGAAGGTGTTAAACGGCTAAATGGCATGTTTGCGTTGGCTTTGTATCATGTGCCATCGTCAAAGTTGTATATGGGGCGCGATTTTGCTGGCATTAAACCTTTGTATTATGGCATTAAAAACAATACCCTTGTTTTTGGCTCGCAATTCAACCAAATCTTTAAACACCCTTTGTTTGCCATGCATCGCACTTTACGTGCTGACGTTATGAAGGAGTATTTCGCTTTTGGGTATCAGCACGCTCCTAATACTATATTTGAGGATATTTGGCAGCTTAAGCCTGGTGAATATTTGGTTTGGGATAATTTGTCGGGCGAAGTTGAGGTTAAAGAAATATATTTTAATTGGAAAGATAATCCGATTAATTATGAAACAAATCGGGATATGCCGCAAATGACCAATGCGGTTCTCAAGAAAGTAGTAAAATCGCAGCTTCATGCCGATGTGCCGGTAGCAACTTTTTTAAGTGGAGGCATCGATAGCCCACTAATAACAGCGCATGCTGTAGATCAGTATAAACGCATACAAGCGTTTACGATTAAAGTAGACGATGAAAAGTTTAATGAATCAGAATTGGCTTCACGCTATGCTGAAACATTGAATGTAAAACAAATAATAGAGTCGTTTACAGAAGATGACTTGGTTCGTATTGTTGATGAACATTTTCGCGCAATGTCTGAACCTCTCGGCGATTATAGCACTATTCCAACCTATTTGATAACTAAACGAGCACGCCAGTATGCAACTGTAATGCTTTCTGGCGATGGAGGTGATGAGCTATTTTGGGGGTATCCGCGCTTTCATTATTTTTCGCAGCAAGCTAAGTATTTTAATTACCCATTGCCATTACGCAAGCTTTTAATGCCGGTGTTGCGTCACTTTAATAAGAAAATTACGCATGCGCTTGATGTGGTGGATACTTTAGGCGAAATGAATATTTATAAACATATTCATAACCATGCGGTAGATCAACTTTTTCCGAAAGTAAATTATTCGACGGAGTTGAATAATGACTATGCTTGCAAAACAGCCGATTCGAGCGAGGCATTATTGTATTTAAGAAAGAATGAGTTTTATGCCCACATGCAGCGCGTTTTACGCAAGGTCGATTTGATGAGTATGTCGAATAGCTTAGAAGTTCGTGTGCCCTTCTTAGATGCCGAAGTGATTCAATTTTGCTTGCAAATAATACCGCAACTAGGTATAAGTCACGATATTCCCAAATACCTTCTCAAAGAATGTTTAGGAACCTTTATACCGAAGAATTTAATTGATGTGAAAAAACGGGGCTTTAGTGTGCCTATTGAAAAATGGATGCGACATCAACTTCGAAACGATATTACCGAATATCTACTCAATAAACCCATTTTCGGTGCCGAGTTGCTGCAGCAAGAAGTATTGCGCGATCAAGTAATCGGATTCTTCGAACATAAAAAGGTGAATGCTTGGGGTATATGGCATATGTATGTTTGGCAAAAATGGGCTGTTCAAAATAATCTGATTTAATATGCGAGTGGCGATTTTTAGTGGCGGTATAGTTACTCCAACTTTCATACAACGATTAATTAACGGTTTGTCGGAATCAAATACCGAAATTGTAATTTTTGGTAATGAAAATGGCTCCGTCCCCAATTATCATAAGCAGGTAACACTATACCCTAATCCCAAAGGTGTCAAAGGCCATCTTTTTTTTGTTTTCCGTTTTATCAAAGCAATATTCGTATGTTTCAACCGAGTAAAACAATATGCGGCGTATCAAAAAAACTGGCCATGGTCGTCGGTAGATGCTTGGAAAACATGGCAACGTCATTTGCCAGTTATTCTTTATTTGCCCAATGTATTTCATTTGCAGTGGGCCTTAGGAACTGAATATTGGATTTTTTTAAAAAAATTATATGGCGTAAAATTTGTTGTAAGTCTACGTGGGGCCCATATCAATTATTCCCCTCTCTTCGATCCTAAATTAAAAATAGCCTATCAACAATCTTTTCCATTGGTAGATGCATTCCATGCCGTTTCTAAAGCAATTGGTAAAGAAACTTGTTTGTACGGGGCTACAGCCAATCAAATTAATGTTATTTACAGCGGATTGAATTTGTCTGACTTTTCGTTTACGCCACCTAAAGGCATAAATAAAAATGCATGTATAAAGATAATTTCAGTTGGTCGTCCACATTGGAAAAAAGGCTATCGTTATGCCTTAGATGCCGTCAAAGCGTTAATAGACAAAGGGTACAATATTCAGTATACCATTGTTGGGGGGTTAAGTACTGAGCAGTGGCATCAGCGCCATCAGTTGAAGTTGATTAATACAGTTCAAGTTATTAATCGGTTGCCATTTCATGAAGTAAAGGAACATATTACGGCATCCGATATTTTATTACTTCCCTCAGTGGAAGAAGGTATAGCTAATGTGGTACTCGAAGCAATGGCTTTAGGCACATTAGTAGTAAGTAGCAATTGCGGCGGTATGGAAGAGGTGGTGCGTGATGGGGAAACCGGATTTGTATTTCCATTACGCGATGTGAATGCAATGGTAGCGTGCTTGGAAAAAGCAATAGCTTTGCCCGAGGATGCTCGTATAACGATATCGCACGAGGCTCGTCGGCTTATTGAAAAACAGCATACGCTGCCGAACCTCATTCAAAGTATGAATCAATTATATGCTTCGTTATAAATAAATCTCTATGGCAACAAAACGTTTCGAACTGCTCGATTTATTTCGATTTATGGCCATATTAATGGTTATGTTTTATCATTACTTCTCTAGGTGGTCAGTAGGGCATGATTCCGTTGATTTTTATCCTTATTCCAATAAGTACAATTTCTTTTTATGGGGAAGAATGGGAGTGCAATTCTTTTTTATAATTTCTGGTTTCGTTATTTATATGACCTTGGAAAGAGCTAGCTCCTTGATTGATTTTGCCAAGAAGCGTTTGGTTCGGCTATGGCCATCGATGTTGCTGTTGTCTACGGTCACCTTTTTGGTATTTATTCTTTTCGATTCATCATCGATTTTTATTGATTCTCATCGGGTTAGTAATTTGCTTTATTCATGGACCTTTTTAGGCAAGTCGCTTAATACTTCGGGCTTAACGTACATAGATGGTTCGTATTGGAGTTTGTGGGTTGAAATTCAGTTTTACATTCTTGCTGCTTTAGTTTATTTTCTTTTACAACGGTTTGGCAAACTGGTTATATTCCCATTCTTGTTATTCAGCTTGGCCATCCTTGTTTCCTTACTCAAGCCAATTATGGCCGATTTTAATGAGGTGTTCAATTTGTTTTTATACTTCAATTTCTTTGTAATGGGTGTAGTATTTAAAGAATTGTTTCGAAGTCCAAACCCATGGTCGGTGAAATGCTTGCATTGGCATGCTATTTTATTCGCTTTACTGTTGCTGGAGTGGGTTTATTTTGCCGACGATGGTATTTCTAAGGCCTTAGACGGACTCTTTATTGCCGCATTTTATGTGTTTATATTCTTTGCACATCGTCAATGGGCGCCCCAGCATCCATTATTTGCAACCTTTGTTTATTTAGGCGAAGCGAGTTACCTAAGTTATTTAATGCATCAAAATATGGGTGTTTTGTTGATTCATAAAATAGGCTATAGTGGCCCACTCGATTTTTTAGTGCCTATAGGTGTAATGGTACTGATGTTTGCCTCAAGCGCCATATTGTATAAACGTTTCGAGAAGCCCGTAATGGCTTTTTTGAAACATCGATTTTTAAAACCTCAACATTAATTCAATCTTTATTCAGGAATCGTTCATGATGCAATCAATTCGTACCCCCATAATTCCAAGCCATGCTCAGCGTGTTGGCGTGGCCGACGATCTCGACTTAAAAGCTATTTGTGTTTATACGGCTATTGGTTTTTTTCTAGGCGATGATACTTTTTTTAAAGGTATGAAGACCTTGAAGCCAGCTCACGATTATGTATTAGATGGGGATGAAATTATTTCAAGTAAATCGTATTTTGAATGGCACAACACACCCCGTAATATTAATTTGCAAGAGGCTACGGAAGAATTCAAAGAACTATTCGATGGCCTAATTCAACGTGCCGTTAATAAACGACGAGTTATTTTGCCATTGTCTGGCGGCCTCGATTCACGCACCTTGGCAGCGGGTTTAAAACACGCTAACGCTGATGTAACTGCTTATAGTTATTCATTTGATGGCGGTTTAGATGAAACCCGTTATGCAAAACAAGTCGCACAGGCTGAAAAGTTCCCTTTTCATAAGTTGCAGATACCATCTGGCTACCTTTGGACAAAAATTGAGGAGTTAGCTAAAACGAATGCGTGTTACTCCGAATTTACTCATCCACGTCAAATGGCCTTTACAGATAAATATGCCGAATGGGGCGATGTCTTTTTTCTTGGTCACTGGGGCGATGTGCTATTCGATAATATGAGTGTTGATGACGATTTGCCCATAGACGATCAAGTAATTTTACTGCTAAAGAAAGTAGTTAAAATGGGTGGAAAAGAGTTGGGTACTGCCTTGTGGCAAGCTTGGGGCTTGGAAGGTTCTTTCGAAGCCTACTTGCACAGTAGAATACGCGAATTGTTAATTGCCCTGAACATACCGAATGCTAATGCTCAGTTGAGAGCATTTAAAAGTATGTATTGGGCTACACGATGGACAAGTGTGAATTTGGCTATTTTCGAAAGAGTTAAACCGATAGAAGTGCCTTATTTTGAAAATGAATTATGTTCATTTATTTGTTCAGTGCCTGAGTCGTTATTAGCAAAGCGTCAAATTCAAATTGAATACTTAAAACAATATGCACCGGAATTAGCCCGAATTGAATGGCAAGAAAAACGACCCTTTAATTTGTATAATTACAGGCATAATTATCCGTTCATTACTTTGCCGTATCGGGGTATTCAAAAAATTAAGCGGATGCTCCAAAAAAACGATTTCGTTCAACGAAATTGGGAATTGCAGTTTTTAGGAAGTAAAAATGAAAAACATCTTGAAGCAAGACTATTTCAAGAAAAGGCTTTGCTTAATTGGATTCCTGAAACAATTGTACGCGATATGTACGATCGATTTAAAAATGATAATCCCGTGTATTACGCACACGCTGTTTCTATGTTGCTTACCCTAAGTTTGTTTTCAAAACAATCCAAGTCTAATTAATTCAATATGCGCATTGGACTAGTTTTAGCTGCTACACCTCCTTATTCGGAAACTTTTTTTCGAAACAAAATCCGAATTCTAACTGAACACGGCTTCGATGTTGTTTTACTCACCGATAAAAAAAAGGGGGAAATAGACAATTGCAAAGAACGTGTTGGTTATTCAGCCAATGGCTCGTTTGGTTTACACCTCATTAAAGCGCTTTTTCGTTTGTTGTTTTCTCTCCCACAAGCTTTAGCTTTAGCAAAGGCTAACCACAACGATGGATTTTCTTTAAAACAAAATGGATTGTCGTTACTTACAAGTGCGCACATGCTTGGACTGAATCTTGATTGGTTGCATTTTGGATTTGCTACTATGGCTATCGATCGCGAAAATACAGCCAAAGCAATTGGTGCTAAAATGGCAATGAGTGTTCGTGGTTCCGATTTGCATGTTTATCCTATAGAACATCCCAATTGCTATCATTTGGCATGGAAGCGAATTCATCGTTTACACCATATTTCTAATTATTTACTCGATTTGGCCAAACAGGAAGGATTTAATGCCGAAATGGCTTCGGCTCATTTAATTACACCTGCCATCGATACCTCCTTATTCAGCCCCCCTGCCGTGCGTCGTCAAAATGCCAAGACTATTATTTGTACCGTAGCACGTTTACATTGGATTAAAGGGTTGGAGTACATTTTGGAAGCCTTAGCCTTACTTCGACAGCGTGGTATAGATTTTGAATATCATATTTTAGGGGAAGGCGACGACTATAAACGATTATTTTTTGCTGCACATCAATTGAACCTTACCGATTGTGTAGTGTTTCATGGCAAAAAATCGCAACCTGAAATCAACGAACAATTGGCTAATTCCGATTTGTTCATCATGTATAGTCTCGATGAAGGTTTCTGTAATAGTGTTTTGGAAGCACAAGCCATGGGCTGTTTAACCCTGGTAAGTAACAATCCAGCTCTCATGGAAAATGTACTGGATGGGGAAACAGGTTGGGTAGTTCCGGGGCGAAATCCTAAAGCATTGGCTGAATCGGTAGAGAAAGTGTTAAATTTGCCCGAAATCGATCTTCGTCGGGTAAGAGAAAATGCTATGCAGCGGGTGAAACAAACATTCAATTTAAACAATCAAAAACAAGCCTTTATTCATTTTTATGAAGATAAATAGCCGTTTGATGACAGAAAACGCCTCATTCAACTTCAAAAAGAAGTGCCTAGGCCTCACACTAAAATTGTACCATGAATAAATTAAAACGTAAATTTCAAAACGGCTTATTTAAGTTAATTGCCGTTCGCCAAACGCAATCGTTTTTCGAGGCGATGCATAAATTTAGCCTTAAAGGAATGAATTATGGTTCGGCCAACAAACCTAAGGATTCCGGCGAATTAAGCGTTTTTGATTATATCGAGGAGCAAGAAAAGCGCGATTTGGTTATTTTCGATGTCGGATCAAACAATGGTCAATATTTAGAACATTTATTGTCTTTTTTCAAGCATAGGAAAATGACTTATTATTGTTTTGAACCTGATCCGGTAGCCTACGGGCATTTAGCTAATTTTGCAAATGGCAAACCAGGTGTTTCTATTTTTAATTTAGCCTTTGGAGGCGAACAAGGGGTAATGACCCTCTATCAGAATAATTCAGGCTCGGTGGGTAGTAGTTTGGTGAGTCTAGACGACAAGCCCAATCAACAAAAAGTGGATGTGCAAGTATCTACGTTAGACTTGTTTTGTAAAGAACGCGGCATTGAAAAAATTGATTTTTTAAAAGTAGATACAGAAGGTTTCGAAGCGGAAGTACTTAAAGGGGCAACCGAATTAATTGCGAATAACAAAATCAATTATATTCAATTGGAACATGGCAGCATGCAAAGTATTAAAATGGGTAGTTCCTTGTATTCGTACCAGCAAATGCTCCCTAAGTTCCGTTTGTATCATATCAAACAAAATGGGTTACGTCGTATTCGCTACAGTGAACGTTTCGAGATATTTTATAACTCTAATTATTTTTTCGAGCTAATTCGATAAGCAATGCGGATATTCATTCCCGAAACATTTCAAGGACAATACCACGATAAGGAACTCTTTCTCCTTACCCGACCCTTTCGCGATGAACGTGGGTGGGTTGATGATCCGATGTTGAAACAAAAATGGGGAGTAGACGCTAACACGATTTATTACACCCCTAATTTTGATGATGCCGATTGTGTGTTACTGCCACGAACCATAAATTATTATTTATCGGTAGGTAAAGAATCTTTTTTGGCTGAAATTAACCAGCAATGTGCCGCATCAGGTAAGAAAGCTTTTGGTTACATAGCGGGCGATTTTGGAGAGCGTTTTCCTGCATTCTCCCATTTGATTTATTTCAGAATGGGCGGTTTTCGTTCGCAGTTAGATGCTAATAATCGCGCTTTCCCTTCGGCCCTTTCCGATCATTTGCAACGTTTATATCAAACGTCCGATATTGCGCCTTTGCCATGGAACGAAAAACCTATTGTGGGTTTTTGTGGACAAGCAACTTTGTCGAAAAATAAAGCGTTTAAAGAGAATATTAAATTCTTAAAAGAGAATGCTCGTCGTTTCGCAAAGAATCCGTTTCGTAACGATTACGAACCTTTGTTTGCTTCAGGATACGAGCGCGCAAAATTGTTGAAATCGATTGAGGCAAATTCAAATATTACTACTCATTTTATTTACCGAGAACATTATCGGGGTGGTGCCAATTCGCCGGAATCGTTGAATAAAACAACCCAAGAATATTACGATAATTTAAGGGCATCTCAATATGTTGTTTGTATTCGCGGGGGAGGCAATTTTTCTGTTCGTTTCTTTCAAACGTTATTGATGGGGCGTATTCCTGTATTTGTTAATACCGATTGTTTATTGCCTTTTGAAGAAGCCATCGAATGGAAGAAACACGTGGTTTGGGTAGAGTGGGCGGAGCGTAATCAAATTGCTGAAAAAATTCTTTCCTTCCACCGTAGGCATAGTGCTAAAGAATTCGAAGCACTTCAGCATGCTAATCGTTCAATATGGTTGAACGATTTAAATTTGTTTGGTATGTTGCAAAAATTGAAAAACGATTTGTGATTAATCTAGTTAAATATATTAGGCCATCGTGGTATTTTAATTTACTTCCCTCTAAAGGGGCAATACCCTATTGGTTAGATATCAACAAGGTGCCCGCTGATTGGGCAAATCGAGTTTCTCCAACTACTGTATATAGTTCAACGTCGGGAGAAAAATGGGATGCCGCATATCAAATGTGGGCTCAAGGTATTATTTCAGATAATAAAGAATTCGTTTTGCACGGTTTTGATAAGGTGCCTCTAAACGATCAATACTGTTTTATTAAACGTTTTTATAATCCGGTGTGGGCATACGTCGTTTGTTTGTTTCGTGTTTTAGAGTTGAATAATCCTATTCGTGAATGTATGGCTCTTTGGCAAGCACGAAGAGTTTCTAAAATATCCATTTCGAATAATCCGTTTAATTATCATCTTGATTCGTTTCAATCAACCCTACTAGAGAAAGCGCCTCTTGTTTCGGTCATAATTCCAACCCTGAACCGGTATAAATACCTCGAAGATGTGCTTCGCGATTTAGAGAAGCAAGATTATCCGAATATTGAAA
>JBIKQE010000219.1:0-3984 GCA_044349815.1 Chitinophagaceae bacterium
GTTTCCGCTTCGCTGCGGGTGGTATTGATGGTTTGCCACGCAATATCGTAGTAGGGTTTAATAGAAAGCGAAAGCGTATTCAACTTCAATTCCATGTAATGCCCGTGGGGCAAGCGTTGGATGTTATTGTAAAAGGTTTCGCTGAGCTCGTTCGGGTTATCTAAAAAGCCATAACACAGGTAATTGAACACCATGCGCGGATTCACTTCTTTGGGAATGCCGCCGGCCCACAGGCACTTCATTTCGCTGCCAAAGTAGAAGGCTTCGCCGGGAATGTAATGGTAAAAAAACGGTTTTTCGCCAAAGCGGTCGCGGGCGCAGAACAAGGTTTGTTCTTGTTTGTCGAACAGCACCAACGCGAACATACCGTCTAGCAACGACAAACAGGCTGCGCCGTGTTTATCGTACAAAGCCATCAGCACCTCGGTGTCGGAGGCAGTACGAAAGGTGTAGCCCTGTTGTTTCAGGGTGTCGCGAAGTTCAATGTAGTTATAAATTTCGCCGTTGAACACCATGGAATACCGATCGAGGTAGTGCATGGGTTGGTCGGCGGCGGTGCTCAAATCGATAATTGATAGGCGGCGGTGGCCCAGGCCAACTTGTCCGCTGGGGTCCATCCAATGCCCGGCGCCGTCGGGACCGCGATGGGCAATAACATCCGTCATCGCCTGCAGGCGATGGCTGTTCAGCAACGCGGTATTTTTAGTTATCAAGCCGGCAATTCCACACATAAGGTACCTATTTTGGGCATTCGAAACAGGGCCAAAACCAAGTTTTAATCGCCATAATGCGCGGCCAAATATAGAACGAAAAGCGGACAAATTCCGCGGCTAATTCAGCACCACCGGCGATGCATTTTTTTGAAGCCAAGCGGAGTAGCCTTGTTCGGCAGTCGTCCCGCTTTCCGTCGGCCTGCCCCCGCGTCGTGCCTTGCGGGCGCGATGCCTCCTACAATCGGGGCTATTCATTCATCGGCAGGAAGTTGGTTCAGCTTTTTTCTATTGTTGTTCTTTCTATTATTGTTCCTTCTATTATTGTTTCTTCTATTATTGTTCCACCCGCCTGAAGGCGGGCTGGTGGTTCGTTGGCGTATTGTCGTTGTGTTCTATTGTTGTTTCACCCGCCTGAAGGCGGGCTTTTTATTGGCTATGTTGTTGGCTGTTGAGCTCCGTAGGAGCGGCACATCGTTAGCAAAACATCGTCGATTAACCCAACCAATGAGCTCCGTAGGAGCGGCACATCGTTATTTATTTTGTTACTACCACCCAATTTCGTTTCTATTATTGTTCCTTCTATTATTGTTCCACCCGCCTGAAGGCGGGCTCGTGGTTGGTTGGTGTATTGTTGTTGTGTTCTATTGTTGTTTCACCCGCCTGAAGGCGGGCTTTTTATTGGCTATGTTGTTGGCTGTTGAGCTCCGTAGGAGCGGCACATCGTTATTTATTTAAGTTACCTCCACCTACCTGCAACGTCGTCGCTGTATTACCACAATGCCTCCGCAAACCATTGCGGACGAGAGACGATGCGGAGAAGATACGGTGCAGGAGCTAGGGAAAGAGAATCCGTTGATGGGCTGCGGGATGCGCAGGGGAAGCTACGCAGTGCGTGAGCGTGAGCGGGAGCGCTGCGGAGCCGGAGCGAACGCGGAGCCCGTAGCAGCCCGATAGTAGCTGAAGGAAGTACTTCAGCTCACAGCCCCAAATGAAAAATTAAAGGTGCTGTAAGATGATGCTTGTGATTTCTTCGGCCGCGTGTCCTTCGCCGTATATGCCCGGCCGATAGGCGCCCGGGGTTTGTTGCAAGACCTGCGGCAACACGCTTAAATTGTCGAATACCAAGGTGTTCCAGCCGTTTTCGAGGGTTTCGGTCCACTCGGTTTCGCTGCGCAAGGTGACGCACTGTTTCTCTAATATATAGGCTTCTTTTTGTATGCCGCCGCTGTCGGTAATTACACATTCGGCAAACTTTTGATGCGCAATGGAATCGCTGTAGCTCTGGGGCGGTATAAATAAAATATTGCTGAATTGTTCGGTGCCTAAGCCAAAGGCCTGCAATCGCGCCACCGTGCGCGGATGAATGGAAAACACCACGCGATGTGGCAGGGTATTCATCACCTCTAAGATGGCTTGTAAACGGGCAGGATCGTCGGTATTATACGGCCGATGGATGGTTGCAAAATAATAGGGTTCTGTGTAAGGCCTTGCTACGCGGGGCTCCATGAGCCGCACCATGTCGCACATTACATCGCCACAACGAAATATACGCGGGTGGTTGATGCCTTCCTTTTTGAGGTTTTCGATGGCGCCGTCGGTTGGACAAAACAACATGTGCGCGAATTCGTCGGCCACTATGCGGTTGATTTCTTCAGGCATTTGGCGGTTGTAACTCCGCAAGCCCGCTTCAATATGTATGAGGGGGATATGCATTTTGGCGGCCACCAAAGTACCCGCCAACGTTGAATTCGTATCGCCGTAAACCAACAAGGCATCGGGGGTTTCGGCCATGCATACCTTTTCAATTTCGGTCATCATGATGCCGGTTTGTTCGCCTTGGGGCTTACTGCCACCAATGTTAAACAGATAATCGGGCTTGGGCATTTTGAGTTCGTTGAAAAAAACGGCACTCATATTGTCGTCGTAATGCTGTCCGGTATGGATGGTAAGGGCCTGCACATGCTGTTGCAATTGCAATTGCATGGGGGCGTGTTTGATAAATTGCGGACGGGCACCTACTACAGATAAAATCTTCTTCATAGTCAATTGAGTCGAACGGGTTCCAAAAGGGCTAAGATATGGTCTTTGAGGCGTACGTTGTATTGTTCGGCCGATAGTTTTTGTGCGGCCGCTTCGGCATTGGCTTTGAATGTTTCTATGTTTTCGGCACTCAGGGCTTGAATGGCCTTGGCTAAATCGGCCGCTTGGAAGGAGTTGGCCACGATGCCCACCTGATGTTCGTGCACAATGCGGGCCATTTCGGGGGAGGGACCAATGGCCACGGCTAATTTTGCCTGAATAAATTCGTACAATTTATTGGGCAAGGCAATGGCGTTGTTGAAACTGGTGGGCGGTAGTATATAAATACCTATATCGTAATTGTTCAGCGTGGGTACTATTTGGTTAAAGGGCACGGTTTCTATAAAGCGCACATTGGGCAACGGCGCGGCAAGGGCTTTTAACTCGTCGAGATAGCCCGGTGCAATGGGCATCAGCATCAGCGAGAGTTCATAGTGAGGCCCCAAAATTTTAGCTACACCAATCATTTCTTCAATTTTCCGGCTCGGAATGGCGCCGCCGTGGTGAATCAATTGAATGGGACTATTAACCGCAGTGGGTGTACAATTGTTGTAAAACGAGGCGTTGGGTATTACAAGACTGTCTACACCAAATACCTCGAGGCATTTTTCGCGAATGCTGTCGCATACATTGATAAATAAATCGACCGACGGCAAAATTTGTTTGTATAAATCTTCGTAGTACAACTGCCAGGTGCTGGCCCAATTCGGATCTTCATCGAACTCAAGGGGGTAGTATTCGTGGGCGTTGAACACCAGTTTATACCCGTATTTATCTTTCAAGGCCGCGAAATAAGGTACATCGAAGCATTCGTGACAAATAACGATGCTTGGTTTAAGGTCGTGCAACAGCTTATTGACGCGACGCAATTTGCTTTTTTGAATGTGGGTGCGGGCAATATAGCGGTTCAACAACACGCGCCTGAGCTTACGAAGGGCTTTGAAACTCGTCGATTCCTCTAAAACAGCGCTATGTGTATGCGATTGTACCGAGGTTTTGGGCGGGGTTAAACCAATGGTGTGAATGCGAAAATCGCCCTGTAGGGCTTCAATTTCCCGAATAATGCGGGGTGCAGTGTGCAAGGTTCGTTGCGTAACAATCAGAAGTTCTTCCATCGGCATGTTAAAAAACGACGATAGGCGCAAAAAATTGCCTTCAACGTTTAGTACTTTTTTGCAAAGATATTAAAAAG